>CAMCAY010000002.1 GCA_945872815.1 Chitinophaga pinensis | reverse complement strand
ACAAAAACTTTATCGGAAATGGTTACAGAAGTCTTTTTTTGAGTGATTATGGAAACAGCTATTTGTTTGCTAAAATAAATACTAAGATATGGAAGCTGAATTATCAGAACATATACATGGAGTTAATACCCCAGTTCATTAAAAAAGGCGATTCTTTGTTTTCCAGAAAATATGCAGCGATGCATCATCTAAGCATTAACGTTAGTAAATCTGTAAACGTTGGATTATTTGAAGGAGTCGTATTTGGAAGAAAAGATCATTTTGATTTCCAATACCTGAATCCAATTATTTTCTACAGACATATAGAAGGTTCTGTTGGAAGCCCCGACAATGCTGTTGCAGGTATTGATTGTAAGGTAAATCTTTTACACAGAGCACAATTGTATGGTCAGTTGTTATTGGATGAATTTATTTTATCGAGATTAAAGAATCAGCCTACCAATTGGGCGAATAAAATCGGAATGCAATTGGGAGCTAAATACATTGATGCTTTTGGAATAAAGAATATGGACCTTCAATTGGAATTAAACAGGGTGAGACCTTTTACTTATTCGCATAACGATACTATTGCCAATTATACTCATTATAATCAACCACTGGCACATCCACTTGGAGCCAATTTTCAAGAATTGATATTTACGATAGCATATCAACCTTTTCCAAAATGGAATTTTAATACAACAGCTATTTATTACTATAAAGGGTTGGACTCTGCACATTCGAATTTTGGAGGAGATATTTTTAAAAATTATAACACGCGCATTGGAGAAGATGGTTTTTCAATTGGAAGCGGAATTAAAGAAAAATGTTTGAATCTAAATATAACAGCATCCTATGAATACAAAAGAAATTTATTTTTTGAGCTAAATGCTCAAAATAGAATCTATAGTTTGGAAGGATTTACAAAAAGTAAAAATGATTTTGTTATATCAGCTTCTGTTCGATTGAATATCAACAGAAGAATCTATGATCAGTAAGGCTACTTATTCTATAATCAATGAAAAAGAGATTGTTCTCGATTTAATCTGATCGATCACATTGGAATATTGCAGGTTTTCATCTCTGCTGTGAACATTTTTTAAACCCCAGCCAACTTTTAATTCCGGAGATAAAACAAATACGGGAAAGTAAAGGTGAAAGCCTATTCCGGCTTCAATACCATAATCAAATTTATTGAGCTTGATTTGTTTTTCTGCATTTTTTTCGCCGGCATTGGCTGCGAAATCATATTCGATTTTACCACCCGCCATCATGTAAACTTTAAAATTTTCTATTCTGTCACTACTGAATTTTAACTGTAAAGGAAATGCGAGTGTTACACCCTGAACTTTTTTTATAGTAATACTATCTTCTTTTATAAAAACATCAGGATACTTCAAATGGTATTCAAAAGCTTTTTCGGTAAAAACCAAATCAACGGGATAAGTGCGAAGGTCAAAGTGCTCTCCGATATTCATGTTTACTAGCCAACCAAGATTAATTCCGGAACTTTGCAGACTTTCAATTCCAAGAACAGAATCCCTTTGAATAAAATTAGGATTGTGGGAAAAATGATAAAATGAGCGATTGCCTCCAAGTTTAATTCCAAAGTGGAATTTTTTGTAGTCATGATCGGGAAGATTGATTTCATGTTCCATTTGTGCAAACACAAGTGAAGGAAAAAAAGAAGCAACAATCAAAATGAATTTTATTTTTTTCCGCAATAAATGCTGCATATACCGAAAGTTAAAGGTTTATGATAAGTAGTTTTGTATCCTGTTTTATCCAGTATCTTAACAAATTCTTTTCCCTCGGGAAAATTTTTAATCGATTCGTCCAAATATGAATAGGCGTTCTTGTTCTTTGAAAATAATTTTCCAATTCCCGGTGTGATCTTCTTCATGTAAAAGGAGTAAATAAATTTGATTAATGGCATCTGTGGTTTACTGAATTCCAATACCATCAATTTACCTCCGGGCTTTAATACTCTTTTTATTTCATTTAATCCTTTTTCAAGATCCTGAAAATTTCTTACACCAAATGAAACAGTAACTGCATCAAAATAATTGTCTTCAAAGTTTATGGATTCACTGTCTCCAGTTAATAATTCAATTTTATCAGAAAGTGTAAGATGTTGAATCTTTTTTCTTCCTATGCTCAACATACCTTCACTGATATCAATTCCGATTACTTTTTTAGGATTTAATATTTTATTTGACAATATTGCCACATCTGCGGTACCCGTTGCAACATCTAGTATTATGGAAGGATTTACTTCTTTCAAATGCTTAATTCCTTTTTTTCTCCAGCCAACATCAATTCCTGCACTAAGAAATCGATTGAGAAAGTCGTATTTAATAGCAATGTTATCAAACATTTTCGCAACCTGTTCTTTTTTACTCAAATAAGAAAGCTTGTCAGGTACTATATTATCGTGTTTATATGTTGTCATTAATTTATGCAAATATACATTGTTTGAAGGTTTATGAATCTTTGCATGCTGTTTGAATTATTATTGAGTAATTTTGTTTAACAAAAATTTTACATGCAGATTAAAAGTGCAGTCTATATTATCAGTAGTCCGGAATATGAAAAATGTCCTTCTCCAGATAAACCCGAATTTGCTTTTATTGGAAGAAGCAACGTGGGAAAATCTTCTTTGATCAATATGCTGTGCAACAATGATAAACTAGCCAAAACTTCTGCATCACCCGGTAAAACACAATTGATCAATCATTTTGAAATTACTGCCAATGCTGAAAAAGGAGCTATGCTCAAATGGTATTTGGTTGATTTGCCAGGATATGGTTTTGCAACTGTCAGTCAAAGTAGCAGAAGAAGATGGGAGCAAATGATTGAAAATTATCTTAGAAAAAGAGAAAACCTATCTATGGTTTTTGTTTTGATAGATTCCAGACATTCTCCACAAAAAATTGATTTGGCATTTCTGGAAAATCTAAAAGTTTGGAAAATTCCCTTTTGTTTGGTGTTCACAAAAAGTGATAAGGAAAATCAGCGCATTGTAAGTAAAAATGTAAAGAGTTTTCTAGAGGCAATGAAAAAGACATGGCAGTTTTTACCGCAACATTTTGTTACAAGTGCGGTTAAGAAGACCGGTAGAGATAAAATACTTCTCCATGTAGAGGAAGTCATTGAGCAATTGTTTGAACAAGATCATTTAAAGTAAATATTCCTTAAAATTCTCCAGAATAAAAAAAGGATTGGCCCCTATTGCCAATCCTTTTTAACCAAAACCAAACCTATTATTGAATCTACCTTATTGCTGAATTGTGATAACCGTTGATTTTTTTATTTGAAACATTTAATTGTACTATAAAGTTTTTTTAAAAGTTACAATACCTCTATATAAAAATCATCCTACGTTGAAATAACCGGACATTTTGAAACCCGATCAAATGGGTTCAGATTATAGGAAGAAGAATTGTTGAAATTTTTTCGAAAAGAAGATGCAGGTATTCGTGTTGAGTTGATGCGCAACGATACAATTGTTAATGTACAAAGTTTCATAATTAATGGGTTTTTACGGATTGGAAGTTACTCCGAATACTAAACGAATACTACGTATTTTTTATTGTATTTTTTGTTTGATTTCCTTTTTATCAAAGTAGTTTTCCTATGATAAAAACCCTTGTAAAAATATTATTGTTTATAAATCAGCAAAATACAAGTATAGAAAAAATAAAATAATAAATAAAAATTTATATAAATCTAGAAATATTCTCTGGTGAGGGTACCATACAAACTGAATTTTTACCAAATAAACGATACCTGTTGGAAGCAATAATACTATAGAAAAAGTCTCTGATAAATTTTGGTATAATGATAAAACCGTAAAGAAACCTGACTGGTTTTTTGAGTTGGCGAGCAATCTTTAATGCTGCAGTTGATTTTGTATAAACTTTATCGCCTTTTATCAGAATGAAAGATTTAAAATCAATGGTTGACAATCCATATTTCTTGAGTAACTCAATTCCCGTATCACTTTGTAGTGAAGTGAATAGAAACTTTTTATTCGGATCATTTTTAATGATAAACTGAACTGTGTGGTTACACAAGTTACAAATACCGTCAAATAATATAATTGAATTTTGTTCCATTTAAATAAAAAAAGGAAGACAATAAATCTTCCTTTTAATTTTTCTGTTTATACCAGCATGGTGACTGGATTTTCAATATATCTTTTTAATGTTTGCAGAAAAGCTGCACCCACTGCACCATCTACACTTCTGTGATCACAACTCAAAGTAACTTTCATTACATGACTAACATCGAATCCATTTTCTTTTTTCACAACAGTTTCTTTAATGGCGCCAACTGCCAATATTGCACTGTCAGGAGGATTGATAATTGCTGTAAACGATTCAATATCCATCATACCAAGGTTAGATATTGTGAAAGTATTTCCGCTAAATTCAGAAGGTTGTATTTTTTTATCTTTGGCCTTTCCGTATAAGCTTTTTGTTTCAGCTGCAATTTGTGATAACGATTTTTGATCAGCAAATTTTATTACGGGAACTATCAGACCATCAGGCATTGCAACTGCAGATCCAATATGAATATGATGGTTCATTCTTATAAAATCATTCATCCAGCTGCTGTTTACATCAGGGTGCTGGCGCAATGCGGCGGCGCATCCTTTGATAATCATATCGTTGAATGAAACTTTAACCGGACTAACTTCATTTATGGCATTTCTTGCTGCCATTGCATTGTCCATGTTCATTTCCATCGTCAGATAGAAGTGAGGTGCATTGAACATGCTCTCGCTCAACCTACGTGCAATTGTTTTGCGCATTTGTGTAAGCTGAATATCTGTGAATCCTTCTTCACCAAGGTTTGCCTGATTTACAACAGGCAATGCGGATTTCGAAACGTTAGCAGAAGGAGAATAGTTGTCAATATCTTTTTTGATAATTCTTCCTCCGTCACCTGTACCAGATAATTTACTGATATCAATACCTTTATCAGCAGCAATTTTTTTAGCAAGGGGTGAGGCTTTTAATCTTTCATCGCTGTTTGAATTGTCGGAAACATTCTGAGTTACATTAATTGAAGCAGGAGCTGGAGAAGAATCATTTTTTGAAATGTCAGTTGTAGTATCCTTAGCAGGTGCTTCCGACAACAAAGATTGAAAGTCTTCGCCTTCCTTACCAACAATTGCCAAAATTCCATCTACAACTACTGCATTTCCTGCTTCCACTCCTATATGCAATAAAACCCCTTCATTATAACTTTCAAGTTCCATCGTTGCCTTATCTGTTTCCACATCAGCCAATACATCTCCCGGCTTTATTTTGTCTCCCACTTTTTTATTCCATGACACGATTTTTCCCTCTGTCATTGTATCACTCAATCTGGGCATTCTGATTACCTCTGCCATAATATCTTATTTTTAATAAATTGAAGCACGAAATTAATGCAAATTGGGCAAAATATAGAACTTGAAATAGCTGAACGATAAAAGTAATAATAAAAGATACAAACAGTTCTAAGTGATAAATGTACTTATGACAAAAGAGCTCACATACACGAACTGTTAATGTATGTTACTTTGTTTAGTTATTTGCAGATATTTTTAAAATTTTCTAAAATTACTGGGGTAAACTACAGCTCTAATTTGAGTTTTTCTTTTAGTTTTTTAATGAGCGGATATTGGTCTGTTAATGTATTATAGAGCTCTTTGGTACTGATCGTTTTTATTTCTTCCCTTTGTTCTATTTTACTTTCATCAATTACCAGTCGAAATTTTATCGATCTGTTATTGAAAAATTGATGTAAATGATCAATCAAAGCGGTTGTTTCAGCTTCAATGAATTTTAATTGTATAACACTTTCGGTGATAATATCGAAATGATTATTGTCGTTTATTTTTGTCTTGGCTAGTTTGAAATTTGTAACCGCAGAATGATTATTTCTTTCGTTCAGTTTATCAATATATTGATTCCATGCGAGGGCCAATGATTCGGCTTCTAAATATTTTTCATTAACAGATGTATTGTTATTGATAACAATTTGCTTTCTTATTTTATTAAGAGAGCCCATTGAGGTAGAGCTTGATTCAATAGAAGACACAGGTATAGGGGCGGGTTCAACGGCTTGTTTGGTTTCGATTTTCTTTATTGGCTCTTCAATAATCAGTTTGGCTGCTGCAGTTGTTTTTGTTTCAGGAGATTTTTCTGCAGGAATTTTTTTGTCTAACGTTAATGAAGGAATTGCTTTGAATGAAACAGTCTTTATTGAATCAACTGTTTTTTTTTTACTCATTCCCTCATCGTTTGCAGTCAACTCCAAAGCCTGATTCAAGTAACTTAATTTTATGAGCAATAACTCCACCTGAAGTTTTTTATTCCTTGCTTGTTTATAGGAAATGGCGAAATCATTGATGATGTTCAATGCTGTAATTAGCCATCCGGTTTTTATTTGTTTAGCATATTCTATATATTTTTCCCTGAAATCCTCAGCTACTTCGAGCAGTACAGAAGATTTCGGGTCTTTACAAACCAACAGGTTTCTTATAAATTCCGAAAATCCTTCCAGCAGTGTATCTCCTTCAAATCCTTTTTGATTGATTTCATCAAAAAGCATCAAGGCATCTGCAAGCTGTTGTTGTTGAAGTTGTTGGAGTAATTTAAAATAATAATCTTCATCTAATATATTCAGATGTTCAAGTGTATTGGCATAAGTTAAATTGCCGGATGTAAAACTTACAATTTTATCCAAAATACTCAACGCATCTCTTAAGCAACCTTCACTTTTTTGTGCAATTACATGCAATGCAGATTTTTCAGCCGTTATTTTTTCATTTTTTACAATTTCTAATAAGTGCTCAACTGTATCATTGGCCGTAATTCTTTTAAAATCAAAAATCTGACAACGGCTTAATATAGTAGGAAGTATTTTGTGTTTTTCTGTTGTAGCCAAAATGAAAATAGCGTAGGGTGGCGGTTCTTCCAATGTTTTCAAAAAGGCATTGAATGCTCCCTGACTGAGCATGTGAACCTCATCCACAATGTATACTTTGTAAGTACCAGCCTGAGGTGCAAACCTGACTTGCTCCACCAATGCCCTGATATCATCAACTGAGTTGTTGCTGGCAGCATCTAATTCATGAATATTGAAGGAACTCCCTTTTTCAAAAGAAACACAGCTGTTACATTTATTGCAGGCTTCTCCGTTTTTGTCTCTGCTTTCGCAGTTGATGGTTTTGGCTAAAATTCTTGCGCAAGTTGTTTTTCCAACTCCTCTAGGTCCACAAAACAAAAAAGCATGTGCCAACTGATTGTTATTGATGGCATTTTTTAAAGTAGTTGTAATATGCGACTGCCCAATAACAGTGCTGAAGTTCTGGGGTCTGTATTTTCTTGCTGAAACAATGAATTTATCCATAATCTTAAAAAAGCTGTACCCTGGGTACATTTTATTGTCAAATTTAAACTTTTAAATGATGACAACATTATAAAATCGGATGTCTTTGAAAAGGAATGGTTTTATCAAATAAATACCTGTAAGTAGTTAGTTTTCTTGATTCAAAGACATCTCCGAGATTTTTTGCAATGTTGAGCATTTTGGGGTTGAAATCCCCAATCCATTGCATTTCATAAGTAGAATAGTGAATATTGTCGGCTTGCAAAAGCTTGGCAGATTCAGCTATAATATAAGTGTCAATACCCTTACCCTGGTACTCAGGAATGATTCCAAAAGCCAATCCGGTAAACTTCTTATTTTTTTGAAATTGTTTTAACCATAAAAAATACATTTTTTGCAATAGTCCGAATTTGCCGTTTAGTTTCTTAAACCATTGATTGAGGTCGGGAAGATTTAGAAATAAAGCAATCGGTTTGTTTTGATAGTAGGCAAACCAAATGATTTTTTCATCAATTACGGGTTTCATTTTATTAAACATCAAACGTACATGGTCGATTGAAAGTTCTTTCATTCCACCGTGACCCGCCCATGCTTTATTATATACCTCAGTAAAATCGTGTGCGAATTTATCGAGGTTATTTTTTTTAAGATGCTTTGCTGAAAAGTTGGGGTCTGCAGCAATCAAGTCATGTCGTTCCCAGATCTTATTGTTTAATGGTTTTTTTGGGTACATTCCAAAACAAACCTGGTTGTAGAATAATTTAAAGCCATAATTTTCAAACAGCTCTATGTAATAGGGTGGATTGTAATTCATGCAATACATAGGTTCATGAAAACCTTCTGTTACCAATCCCCACCATCTGTCTCTTTCCCCGAAATTGATGGGACCATCCATGGCTTCCATTTTCTCATTGATAAGCCAATGTTTGGCGTTGTCAAAAAGCAAATCTGCTGCTTCCTGATTATTGATGCATTCAAAAAAACCAATTCCTCCTACAGGAATTTCGTCCCCTTTATTTTTATATTTTTTTTGATGGAATGCCGCAATTCTGCCAATAAGTTTTCCATTAGCGTCTTTTAAAATCCATCTCATCGCTTTTCCAAATCTGAAACTTTTGTTTTTCTTTTCGTCAAATACTTCTTCAATATCCTTGTCAAGCGGCCTGATCCAATTGCTGTCTTTTTGGTAAATTGAAAGAGGTACTTTTAAAAATAGTTTTTTTTCAGACTGATTGGTAACCGGAAAAATATGCATGAAATAAAAATAATGAATTAATGAACACAACGATTATGAAACTCTCTTTCTTAATTCTTTCGATGTTTGACTGCTACCGTCATGACTCCATCCCGGTGGCATAAAAAGATATTTAAGCTTTGTTTTGATGGATGTTTTTTTGGAGAGGTCCTTACCTATTTCTTTCCATTCATGAATGATCAGATTGAAAGGATTGTTTGAAATTTTACCAGGTTTTGTTAATCCATATTTTACAGGCTCGGATTCAAGTTCTTTTTGAAACGTACCAAAAATCTTATCCCAAATAATCAAACACATGCCCATGTTTTTATCAAGGTAAAGGATATTACTGGCATGGTGAACACGATGATGAGAGGGGCTTACAAATACTGCTTCAAACCAGTCGGGCATTTTTTGTATAAACTGAGTGTGAACAAGAATGCCATACGTTTGAGTGAGCGCATACATAAAAATGATATCCATTGGATCGAAGCCCATCAATACAATGGGTATGAAATAAAAAAACCTGTAAACTGGTTGAAAAACAGACGACCTGAATCCTGTTGTAAGGTTGAACTCCTCCGAAGAATGATGTGTAACATGAACAGCCCAGAAAATCCTGCAATAATGATCCACCCTATGCTCGAAATAAAAAGCAAGGTCTTCTAAAATAAATAGCAAAAACCAGTACAAGTAAACATTTTTAATACTGAATATCTGATGGTGATAACACCACATCAGCACACTGAGATAGAAAATTGTTCTAAGTAATATGTCTAATCCTGCATTGCAAATGGTAAGAAAAATATTTTCCAGTACACCCCGTAATGTATAGAATTTTCTTTGTTGCCAATTGCTTAAAAGAATTTCAGTACCAATTAGAATAGAATACAATGGTATTGAAAACAGTATAAAAATAGTTTCTTTTGTGGTGTTCAAAATCAGCGGCAATTATCAATTGAATTAAAAGACTGATTAAACAGCCATGATTTCCTTTTCTTTGAAAGCCAGGTGTTTTTCTACAATTGCAATGTAGCGATCCGTGGCATCCTGCGCTTCTTTTTCTGCATCCTTACACTCATCTTCACTTACCCCTTCTTTTTGCAGTTTTTTGATTTGCTCAATAGCATCCCTTCTGATATTCCTGATGGATATTTTTGCATTCTCTCCTTCTCCATTACAACGTTTAACAAGTTCTTTTCTTCTTTCTTCTGTAAGTGGCGGCAGAAACAAGCGGATGGTATTTCCATCGTTTTGGGGAGTGATACCGATATTGGCAGCCATTATTCCTTTTTCAATGGGAGCCAACATGGTTTTTTCCCATGGCTGTATCGAAATAGTGCGTGCATCCAGTACCGTTATATTGGCAGCTTGATTCAATGGAGTAGGATTTCCGTAATAATCAACATTGATTCCATCCAACATGGAAGGAGATGCTTTTCCAGCCCTGATTTTCGCCAATTCAGCTTCAAGATGACTAATGGCTTTATTCATAGTTGCTGTTTCGTCTGCTAGAATTTGACTAAGATTTGACATGTTATAATTTTTTTAAAGTGCAAATGCACTAAAGTGAATTTTAAAAAGAATGAATTAATCCATTTCCACAGCATCTGGAGTCAATGAAAAAATCTTATGTGATGTATTGATTTTCTTTTCTGAAATAGTTTCAAATAATTCAATTTTTCTTTTGGACCTCAAATAGTAAATAGAACCAGTAAATAAACCTGCCATCAAAGAAAGCAATCCAATTAATGGAGTTGTGCCTATATTGTCAAGAATGACGGCCATTCCAATAAAAATGATGTTGGCAGACAGGCATATCAAAGTTGTTTGTTTTTGAGAAAGACCAAGATCCAGCAAAATGTGGTGAATATGATTTCTGTCCGGACTGAACGGAGATCTTCGGTTTAAAACCCTTGAACCAAAAACCCTCAGTGTATCAAAAAGCGGAATGCTTAAAATAGAAAAGGCAATAGCAGGAACAGCATAAAGATTCAATTGATAAGCAGCAGCATCCGAGTTGTTGATGAATTTGATGAATAAAATGGAATTGACCAACCCAATCAAAAGAGAACCTGTATCACCCATAAATATTTTAGCAGGTGGAAAATTATAAATTAAAAAACCAGCAAGGCTAAATACAAGAGAAAATGCCATTACCGCTAAGGTTAAATCGCCATTCATGAAAAAGTAAACTCCAAAACAAAGTGTAGAAAGAATTCCCAAACTACCTGCAAGACCATCAACTCCATCAATCAAATTAAATGAATTGGTGATTACTATTATTGCAAAAAGAGATAATACATTTCCTGCCAGATCCGTTATTTGATAGATTCCCAAAAAACCCTGCAGATTACTTAATTGGATGCCCCCCAGTTTTATTAAAATAATGGCAGCGAGAATCTGACCTAAAAATTTTTTGGTTACGGATAGTATAAGTATATCATCCTTAAGTCCAAGAAAAAAAATAACAGTAGCGGCAGCAATAAAATATTGCAGTTGATCATTGTTAACTGAAGGAACGCATAACAACGTGGCTATCATGAATCCGGCAAAAATACCCAGTCCTCCTAAATTCGGTATTACAATTTTGTGAACTTTACGCTGATCGGGTTCGTCAAATAATTTTTTATCCTTGGCAACCTGTATGATGATAGGTATAGCAAAAAAAGTAATGAAAAAAGCCAGACAACCACTCATTAATATATTTTCCATATTCAATTTGTTTGTCTAATCTTGTGCAAATGTAACCAAAAAGCAATCATTTAACGGCCAAGAAAAGCAAGATATTGGTAATAAATAAAATATTTATTAGTTTGACAGGCGCTAATTTAAATAATATTACCATACCCTGTTGATTATAAGTTGTTAATGTTGGTTTGAATAGTTTTTCTTTGTTTGAAAAATTTATTCATATAGGTTTGCAATTGTTTTAACATTCAGAAAAAATTTATATGGAAAATCTTGAAAAAATAGCTTCTCAAATAAGACGTGATATTGTAAGAATGGTACATGGCGTTCAAAGCGGCCATCCGGGAGGTTCATTGGGTTGCACAGATTTTTTAACTGCACTGTATTTTAAAATCATGCAGCATAATACTTCTTTTGAAATGGATGGGAAAGGGGAAGATTTGTTCTTTTTAAGCAATGGTCATATATCCCCTCTTTTATACAGTTGCCTGGCGAGAAGCGGTTATTTTCCTGTTAGTGAATTGGCCACATTTAGAAAATTAAACAGCAGATTGCAAGGCCATCCAACTACCCATGAGCATTTGCCTGGTGTAAGAATGTCAAGTGGTTCTTTGGGTCAGGGATTGAGTGTTGCCATTGGAGCCGCCCTTGCAAAAAAAATGAATAATGACAATCGCATTGTGTATTCATTGCACGGAGATGGAGAATTGGATGAAGGTCAGAACTGGGAAGCTATACTTTTTGCTGCTCATAAAAAAGTAGATAATTTAATTGCAACGATTGATTGCAATGGCCAACAAATTGATGGTTCAACCAATAATGTGATGAATCTCGGAAACCTGAGAGCAAAATTCGAATCATTTGACTGGATTGTTACAGAAATGGAAGGTAATGAAATAAAAAAAGTGATAGAGGGTTTGGAGAATGCAAAATCTTTGCTTGGACAGGGTAAACCGGTTGTCATTTTAATGAAAACAGCCATGGGAAAGGGTGTAGATTTCATGGAGGGTACTCATGAATGGCATGGAATTGCGCCTAATGACGAACAATTGAAAAAGGCATTGGAACAGCTTCCTGAAACATTGGGAGATTACTAAAATCGATTACTTCAAAGTAATGGTTTGTTCCGCAGCCTTTTTAGCAGGAAGCCATGACGCTAAGGTAGTTATTATCAGCGCTGTTGTTACTACCAGAATAAAATCACTTGCTATACATTTTACTGGAAAGTAATCTATTAAAAAGGAACCACCCTGTAGTTTGATTAACTTAAATTTAAGTTGTACCCAGCAAATAACAGCAGCCGTAATGGTGCCAATGGAAGTTCCAATAATACCCAACAAAAATCCTTCCGTTATAAAAATATTTCTTATTAACCTTTTTGTTGCTCCCATGCTCTGAAGAATAGCGATATCTTGTTTTTTCTCCAGTACAAGCATGGTCAGTGCGCTAATCATGTTAAATGCTGCAATCATCAATATCAGACATAACAAAGCATAAATAGCCCATTTTTCAGTTTTCATGGTGCTGTATAGATTTGTATTTTGTTGATACCTGTTTTTAATTAAAAATTCATTTCCTACTATCTTCCTGATTTCATTACAAGTAATTTCATTTTCTTTTTCTTTTTCTTGCTTCAGTTTTATTTCTACACTGCTGTATTCATTTTGCTGAAACCCCATTTGTTGCTTTACAAAATCAATGTTTGTAAGTGCGTAACTATTGTCAAATTCTTGCTGAATGGAAAAAACAGCTGAAGCACGTGCATTTCCCTCGCTTAATGTTTCAATAGGATCGGTATTTTTTGAATGTTGTTTAGGTAGGATAATCGTTAAGTCTTCCGGTCCGAAAGCTTCATTCATAGAGAGCCCTAATGCATTTTGAATCCCTACACCCATTATGATTTTTGGATAGTCAGTATTTCCAAGATTATAGGAACCGGATAGTATGTTTGACGAAAGGTTGCAAACGCTTGAATAGGAAGTATCAACTCCCTTTAGTTGCACGATTGTTTGTGATTCGTTGAATTTTAGCAATGCTTTTTCTTCAGCGTTTAATGACAAGTGCTGAATGTTTTTTAATGCTTTTATTTTCTTAATCGCAGCAGGGTCTAAAAAAAAAGTTTTGCCTTTTGCCGGACTGATTTTAATATCTGCATAAAAGGAGGAGTACAGTGATTTTACCAGATCTTCAAATCCATTGAAAACGCTCAATACAAGTATTTGACAGCATGTAGCAAAAGCAATCACACCTGTTGTTACCCAGGCAATGATATTGATCGCATTTGCTGACTTTTTTGCTTTGAAATATCTCCAGGCAAATCTGAAATACATGTAACGGGTTTATTTTTTTTCCTTGTTTTTTTCGTCCTGGGTTTTGATTTCTTTGAAAAGTTGCTCCATTTTATCAACATAGTCCAAAGTGTCATCTATAAAGAAAGTTAATTGAGGCATTGATCTTAATTGATGTCGTACTCTTGCCGTTAATTCTTTTTTAATTTCCCATGACCTTTCTTGAATACTTTTTAAAGTACTTACAGGGTCACTTACTTTAAAAAAACTGAGATAGATTCTTGCATCAAAAAGATCAGGAGTTATTTTTACTGAGGCAATCGATATCATTCCACCGTTCATCATGGATAGTCCCAATCGCTGAAAGATGTCGTTTAATTCTTTTTCTAAAACGGCCGCCACCTGCTTCTGTCTTTTACCTTCAATCATACAAATTGTAGTTTATTGATTGTAAAATTAGTTACTTTGCTTCTTTCTAAGCATATTAAATATAAAATGGGAAAATATTCAAGGGTTTTCAGTTATTTAAAAGGGTATAAAAAATCCGTTGTAATATACCTCGTCAATATCCTGCTTTCTATTGTGTTTTCTGTTATTTCGCTTGCTATGCTGTTCCCGTTTTTACAATTATTATTTGGTGTAAACGCCAACCCTTCCCCTGCCGGAAATAACAATTCATTATCTGTTATGAATCTTGTAAACAGCTATTTAACAGAGTTGATTAATAAAGGGGATGCTTTTTTTGCATTGGGAATAGTTTGTTTTTTGATTATTACATCCATTTTTTTTAAAAATCTTTTTTTATATCTTTCTGCAAGAACGTTGGCTCCTGTAAAAAATGGCATTGTAACTAATTTGAGGGTAGAGATGTATAACAAATTGCTTAGTCTTCCCATTGGTTATTTTACCGAACAGAAAAAAGGGGATTTGATGAGCAGAATGTCCAATGATGTAAATGAAATTGAAGGATCTGTAATAGGTGCATTTGAAGGATGGGTTAAAGATCCCATATCTATTCTTATCAACCTTTGTGTATTATTTTACATCAGTCCCAAATTAACACTTTTCATCTTGCTTAGTTTACCCATTATGGGTTTATTGATTGGCAGAGTAACACGCTCTTTAAAGAAACAATCTTTGCGTGTGGCAGAAAAAAGTGGAGAAACTTTTTCTACATTAGATGAAACACTGGGAGGACTTCGTGTCATCAAAGCATTCAATGTAGAAAATAAACTTCAGCAAAAATTCTTTCAAATCAGCGATGATTTATTGAAAGCAAAAAATCAAATTGGTTTCAGGCAATCAATGGCATCACCATTGAGTGAATTGATGGGAGTTACTGTTTTTGCAGGCATCTTGTGGTTTGGTGGCCGATTGGTCTTGTCGCATGAAATAGCAATGAATGGAGCTTTGTTTCTGACCTACATGGGTTTATTTTATAACATCATTGCCCCTGCTAAATCCATTTCGGCTGCTTTTAGTAATTTACAAAGAGGAACATCCGCCATTAATAGAATAGAGGAAGTATTGAATGCACCTATTACTGTGGATGAAAATCTTCACGGAAAAATAATAAATACATTTAACCAAAGCATTGAGTTTAAAAATGTTTGTTTTAATTATGATGATATTTCGATACTTAAAAATATCAGTTTCACAATTGAAAAAGGAAAAACCATTGCCTTAGTAGGAAGCAGTGGTGCGGGAAAATCTACCCTTGCTGATTTAATACCACGCTTTCATGATGTGAGCAGTGGAGAAATATTGGTGGATGGCATCAATATTAAAGATTATTCCCTCCGTTCTTTACGCAGTTTGATTAGTATTGTTACTCAAGAACCAATACTATTTAATGATTCTATTGCCAATAATATTGCGTTAGGTATGGATGTACCAAATATGAATGAAATAGTTGAAGCAGCTAAAATTGCCAATGCTGATACTTTCATCATGAAGAAGGAAAATGCTTATTATACCAACGTTGGAGATAGAGGTTCTAAATTAAGTGGAGGAGAAAAACAAAGAGTTACTATCGCAAGAGCGGTGCTTAAAAATCCACCAATATTAATTTTAGACGAAGCCACATCCTCACTTGATACAGAAAGTGAAAGGCTTGTTCAAGATGCTATCAATAACTTGATGACGAATAGAACTTCCATTGTAATTGCCCACCGCTTAAGTACCATCCGTCATGCCGATGAAATCTTGGTTTTAAACAAAGGAGAAATTGTTGAAAGAGGCAATCATGATCAATTACTTGAACAAAAAGGGATCTATTATAAATTAGTTGAAATGCAAGAGGTAAAATAGGTCAACTTTTTTAGAACGAGACATATATAAAATTAGCCCACGATTTAAATCGTGGGCTAATTTTATATACTAATTCAAATTTTATAAAAAGATTTATTTCACATACCCCATCTTGGCTTCAATACTCAATGTAGCATGAGGTACAGCCTTTAATCTTGCTTTGTCAATCAGTTTTCCAGAAACGCGACAAACACCATAAGTTTTGTTTTCAATACGCATTAATGCTTTTTCCAAGTGGTCAATAAAAGTAATCTGACGACTGGCCATTAAACTTAACTGTTCTCTTTCCATACTCAGACTACCATCTTCCATAGTCATATACCTGTTTTCACTTTCATCACCTCCCGTTTCATCTTTTCTTGTAATTAATCCTTGAAGATAGTGCAACTCTTTTTTAGCATCTTCCATCTTTTTTAAAATCAATTCTTTGAATTCATGCAACTCAGCATCAGAATACCTAGTGATAGGAGCTCCTGGATCTGATTTTTTGTAATCCAATACTGACTTAGTAAAATCTGGTTGGTATTTTTTTGCGGTTTTAGTATTTATTTTAGGTAATACTACCGGTTTTGCCGGAGTTATCTTGATGTCTTTAGGATTTTTAGCCACTACTTTTTTTACGATTGGGGCTGGTTTTGCTACAACAGCCGGTTTTTTCACTTCCTCTTTTTTCACGGGGGCTTTAGCAACGGCAACCGGTTTTTTTACTTCAACCTTTTTTGCAACCACTTTTGCAGTGGGCTTAACTGTTTTTTTCGCAATAGGCTTTACAGCAACTTTTTTTGCAACCACTTTTGGAGCGGGCGTAACTACTTTTTTAGCAATTGGTTTTGCAACAACTTTTTTAGCTGGAGTTTTTGCAACCGGCTTTGAAACTTTTTTAGCAGGAGCCACTTTCTTTGTCGGAGCTTTTTTTACTGCAGGTTTTTTTGCAACAGGTTTTGAAACTTTTTTGGCTGGGACTGCTTTTTTAACAGGCTTCGCTTTTCCTTTTACTGGTGCTGGTTTTTTGGCAGGTGCTTTTTTAGCTGTTTTTTTTGTTGCCATAACTAATTACTTTTTTTGTTAACATTAACCATCAATGAAATATCATTCACTTCAATGGCTATTCCTTCAATAAGAATCGGAACAAACTCCAAAGAGTCCGCCAGAATTTCGCGGCAAATATAGTCTTTAAAACCCATCAAAGATGCGTTCAATTCTGCATTATCCCCAATTGTGACTAAAATTTTGTCGGTTAATTCATAGCCATTTTCCTTACGAATATTCTGTATTCTGTTAACAAATTCTCTTGCATTTCCCTCATTCTGAAGCACTTGTGAAATGGTAATGTCTAAAGCAACCGTCAAACTTCCCTTGTTTGCAACCTCAAACCCGGGGATGCTGTCTGTGATAATTTCAAGGTCCTCCCCGTTAATATATATAGGTTCTTCTCCATCTGAAACCTCTTTTTCGTTTAAAAGGTATTCTCCATTTTGAACTTTTTCTATCAAAATATTATCAAATTTCTCTATTTCGGAAGCAGCCCATTTCATTTTTGCTCCTAATTTTTTACCCAATGTTTTGAAATTGGCTTTAGCTTTTTTTCTAATAAAATCATTATTGGCATCTAAAATTTCTATTTCCTTGATATTGGTTTCTGATTTAATAATATCTTCTATTAATTGGATATTTTTTATCATCTCCTTATCAAGGGCAGGAATAAAAACTTTTTGTAATGGTTGCCTTACCTTAATATTTACTTTCTTTCTGATGGATAAAATCAATGAAGAAGTGTCCTGTGCCAATTGCATTCTTTTTTCCAGATCTGGATGTATGGCAGAAGCATCCGCAATAGGAAATAATGTATGATGAACAGAGTTGTTTTCAAATCTGTTGGTTACCGCATTCAAATTATTGAACAACCATTCTCCAAAGAATGGAGCGATTGGTCCAATAAGCTGACTCAATGTTTCCAAGCACTCATACAATGTTTGGTATGCACATTTTTTATCGTGTTCGTATTCTCCTTTCCAAAAACGCCTGCGGCACAATCTTACATACCAATTGCTTAATTGCGAGTCTACAAACTCTTCAATTGCACGTCCGGCTTGAGTGGGTTCATATGCATCAAAATTTTCCACTACATTTTTTATCAGCGTATTCAATGATGAAATGATCCACTGATCTATTTCCGGACGATCTTTTAATGGGATTTTATTTTCTGTATAATTGAATCCATCTACATTAGCATACAAAGCGAAGAACTGATATGTATTGTATAATGTACCGAAGAATTTTCTTTGTACTTCTTTGATTCCTTCTTCATCAAATTTCAAACTGTCCCAGGGAGATGCATTGGTGATTAAATACCAACGGGTGGCATCTGCACCATATTTATCAATGGTTTCAAAAGGATCTACCACATTGCCCAGGCGTTTGCTCATCTTGTTGCCGGCTTTGTCTAAAACCAAACCATTGCTCACAACTGTTTTATAAGCTACGCTGTCAAACAACAATACTGCCAATGCATGTAAAGTATAAAACCATCCGCGAGTTTGATCTACGCCTTCTGCAATAAAATCGGCAGGGAAATTATTTTGAAAAGTTTCTTTGTTTTCAAATGGGAAATGCCATTGTGCATAAGGCATCGCACCACTGTCGAACCAAACATCTATCAAATCGGGAACCCGACGCATGGGCTTTCCAGAATCACTCACTAAGATGATGTCATCTACAAAAGGTTTGTGCAAATCGGAGCTGATGTGTTGGATATATTCTTCAGCAGTTTTTTCGTTGGATTGCCAACAACCTGCTTCGTATGATTTTTTCAATTCGTTTCGTAACTCTGCTACAGAACCGATACATTTTTGTTCTGCTCCGTCTTCTGTTCTCCAGATGGGTAAAGGAGTTCCCCAATAGCGACTGCGGCTGAGGTTCCAGTCTACCATGTTTTCCAACCAGTTGCCAAATCTTCCCGTGCCTGTGCTCGCAGGTTTCCATTGAATGGTTTTATTCAATTCCACCATTCTGTCTTTTACGGCAGTTGTTTTAATAAACCATGCATCGAGTGGATAATAAATGATGGGCTTATCAGTTCTCCAGCAATGCGGATAATTGTGTTCGTATTTTTCTACTTTGAAGGCACGATTTTCTTTTTTCAGTTTTACTGAAATGTCCACATTCACATCAACGTAATCAGCTTCGTCTTTATAATTTTTTACATAACGATTGCTGAATTCTCCAACACCTTCCACAAACTTTCCTTGTTTATCTACCAATGTTAAAATACCGATGTTGTTTTTCTTTCCTACTTTGTAATCATCAGCTCCAAACGCAGGCGCAGTGTGCACTATACCGGTTCCGTCCTCTGTGGTAACGAAATCTCCAGTGATTACTTTAAAGGGTTCTGCGCCAGGGGTTTCTTCAAGAATTTTTTCAACAGTGTTGGCTTCAAAGGGAAGCAATTGTTCGTATTGAATGCCCTCTAATGCTGCACCGGTAAAACTCGCCAAAATCTTCCAGGGAATTATTTTATCACCTTCTTTGAAATCTTCAAACGGTAAATTTTCTGCATCGGCTTTGAAATACTTACCAATTAAGGCTTTCGCCAAAACTACTTTTACAGGTAAAAATGTATAAGGATTGAAAGTTTCAATTAATACATAGTCTATGTTTGGCCCAACGGTAAGACCCAGATTGGAGGGCAATGTCCATGGAGTGGTAGTCCATGCCATTAAGAAGAATTCTTGTTGCGCATACTCACCCAGCAATTGAACTAACGATGAATTCAGCGTTTCATTTTTCACTTTAAACATCACCACTGCACTGGTATCTTTTACATCTTTGTATGTTCCGGGTTGGTTCAGTTCGTGAGAAGATAAACCGGTACCCGCAGCAGGAGAGTAGGGTTGAATGCTGACACTTTCATAGAGGTAGCCTTTTTTAAACAACTCGCTCAAACACCACCACAACGATTCAATATAGTTGTTTTCAAATGTCACGTAGGGCTCTTTTAAGTCAACCCAATAACCCATTTTTTGGGTGATGTCGTCCCATTTATCTTTGAATTGCATCACAACTTCGCGACACTTCTTATTGTAATCTTCAATAGATATTTTTTTACCGATATCTTCTTTGGTAATGCCCAATTGCTTTTCTACACCCAATTCTACGGGCAATCCATGCGTATCCCAACCACCTTTTCTTTTTACCTGAAAACCTTGCATGGTCTTGTATCGGCAGACCATGTCTTTCAAAGTTCTTGAAATCACGTGATGAATACCGGGCATGCCGTTGGCACTGGGAGGTCCTTCAAAAAACACAAAGGGCTTTTGCCCTTCCCTTAAGGAAATACTTTTTTCAAAAGATGCTTCCAATTCCCACTTCTGTAACATTTCCTTACCAATATTGGGTAAGTTCAGCTGTTGGTATTCTTTGTACTTGATTGACATAAACTTCGTCCTGCTTGATGATTTAACCTAAAATGAGCCGCGAAGTTAATGAATTTAGGGTTTTTCTAGCCCACGGTTTAAACCGTGGGATAATAAAGAATTTGTAATAATTAAATTGTTTTTCAAAAATGAAATTGGTAGGACAAAGTCCTTTTTCTTTTTTATCACCGGTCGCAGACCGGCGCTAGAGTGTTTTAGTTTTGATTTTTGACTTTTAAATTTTTACTTTTTACTTTGTTGGTTCAATTCGCTGCGCTGGTTTAAGGTTTTAATTTTAACTTTTTCCTTTTTACTTTTCAATTAGCGCCGGTCTGTGACCGGTGATTCAATTAAAGTTGCCGGGACTTTGTCCTGGTTTGCATTAAAATTTACAAAATATCATTATCTTGCTATATATCAATTGCCAAAACATGAACAAGCTTTGTTTATTCCTTTTTTGTTTATTTAGTTCGATTCAAATTTTCGCACAAAACAATATTCCATCTTATGTTCCAACGAATGGCTTGGTGGGATGGTGGCCTTTTAATGGCAATGCGAATGATGAAAGTGGGAATGGGAATAATGGAATAGTTTACGGTGCAACTTTGACAAGTGATAGGTTTGGAAACATTGGGAAATCTTATCTATTTAATGGGAATAGCAATTATATTGAAGTCCAATCTTCTTCAAATATTACTGTTTCAAGTGCTTATACAATTTCTGCGTGGTTCAATTCTGATTTATGGAGTTTTAATTCTCCAATTGATGAACATGCAATAATTTCAAAAATTGTTGATGGAGCATGGTATGGTGGATATGAAATTTATCTTGGAGGAAATTCTGGAAGAATTTTTCATATAGGTAATATCGGTGACAACTTTCATTTAGGATCTGCAGGAAACATTGCAAATAAATGGTACAATGTAACAGCAACATTTAACGGAAATATTGTAAGATATTATCTTGATGGTATTAAATTAGATTCAATAAGTTTAATGGGAAATATAGGGACAAGTTCAATACCTCTTAGATTTGGAAGAAGAGGTGGAGCAGGAACATATAACTGCTGGTTTTCTGGAAAAATTGATGACATAGCTATCTACAACCGCGCCCTCACTCAAGATGAAATCACTGCATTATACACAGGTCAAACAACAAACAATCCCAACACAGATACTATATCAAAGCCAGTACCACCGGGCATTCCGTATCAGGCGGTAATTAGAAATGCATCGGGGCAGATTATGACTAACGCCAATGTAACAGCGCAGTTTACGTTGCATAAAGATTCTGCATTGGGTGGTGTGGAATATCAGGAAGTACATGCACTCACTACCAACGGTCATGGATTAATCAATACTGTTTTAGGAAAAGGCACAGCTACACAAGGCACATTTGCATCTATCAATTGGGCTAATACCAATAAGTTTTTACAGGTGCAGATGGATTTGGGTAATGGATATGTAGATCTTGGTACGCAACAGCTGATGAGTGTGCCTTATGCGATGTATGCAGCCAATGGCCCAAAAGGAGAGAAGGGAGATAAAGGAGACAGTGGTGTTGCCGGCCCGCAGGGGTTGCAAGGTGTGCAAGGTCCTCCGGGCAATGGCTTTCAAAATGGTACTATTAATGGACAAATGTTGTACTGGAAAGATAGTGTATGGGTAACCGTTAGTCCAGGTACTAATGGGCAAACACTTACCTTGTGTAATGGTTTGCCACATTGGGGGCCTTGTCCTGTTGATACAATTCTTCCAACACAAATCACCATCGGCTCACAAATTTGGGACAATAAAAATCTCGATGTATCAACATATCGCAATGGAGATCCTATTCCTCAAGTTACTGATACCATTCAATGGGCAAACCTTACAACCGGTGCGTGGTGCTGGTATAACAATGACAGTGCGAATTACTGGCAATATGGAAAACTATATAACTGGTTTGCAGTAAATGATCCCAGGGGATTGGCTCCAATAGGATGGCATGTTCCCACAGATGGTGAATGGAATAAAATAGTAAAATTTTTAGAACCAAGTGCAGACACTACGTTAAGTGGCTGGCAGAACACTACTGTTGGAGGGATGTTAAAATCAACAACAAATTGGAATAGTCCCAATACAGGAGCTACTAACAGCAGTGGTTTTGGTGCACTTCCCGGCGGCCGTAGATTCAGTAGTGGTTACTTTAGTAATGTTGGAAATTTTGGGTATTGGTGGAGTTCTACTGAAAGCAATGCATCCTTTGCATGGTATCGTTATCTTAGTAGCACAAGTTTAGATATACACAGGTTTAACTTCAATAAAGTAGTAGGGTTTTCTGTTCGGTTGATAAAGGATTAGTGCTGCAGCGAGTTCAACGTTCAAGGGTTTAATTCGCTCCGCTTGTTCAATGGTTAAAACCGTGTTGCTGTTTAAACGTTTTTCTAGCCCACTGTTTAAACCGTGGGATAATAAAGAATTTGTAATAATTAAATTTTTTTTCAAAAATGCTAATAGAAGGACAAAGTCCTTTTTCTTTTTTTTTCACCGGTCGCGGATCGGCGCTATTCTTTTTTAGTTTTGAATTTTTACTTATGAATTTTGACTTCCTTTTAATTCCCCAACAACTCACATGGTTTAATCCCGGTATGATTTTTAAAAGCAGTGCTGAAATGCGAAATGGATGAATAGCCCAACATAGAAGAGACTTCCGTAACACTGAGGCCTTTTTCGTACAACAAATATTTTGCGTGTTCCATGCGTTGCCCCTGATAGAAATCAAAAATGGTAGTGCCAAAAATTTCTTTAAATCCCTTTTTTAAATAACATTCGTTGATAGCCACTTTTCGGCTCAAAGCCTTGATGGTAATGGGTTCTCCGATATGCTGCAAGAGCACTTCTCTGGCTTTTATTATTTTTTCACGATCATCAGCATTGGTCAAAAATTTGCAGTTAAATTGCTCATCTGCTTTTTCTCCCAACATACAATCTGTACTATACAATAAGATGATTTGCGTTTGGGCATTGATGAAAATATTTTCCTTGGTGTCAGTATAAGGATGATTCAAAAGAGCTTGCACCGCACTGATTGTTTTGGAGCATAGCGAAGTGGTTTTAGAAAAGGATTGAGTATGAGAAAAAGACACAACTTTTTCAAACAAACTTTCTTCATTTTTATGGGCCTTCGCAAATTGCTGAAGATAAGTCGGACTGTATGTAAAACTCAACACATCCACACTCTCAATTTTCTCAACACATGTGCCCGAGGCATTGAATTTACAATAGTTGCATTCACTTTCTTTTTCTTTACAATAAAAATTTCCGGCAACACAAAATCTCAGTTCAATATAATTTTCAGCAGGGTTTTGCTCACTAATATGGTATTCCAATACGCCCATATCTTCGATATTCCAATGAGGCTGCTTTCGGATGCGTTTGATGCTGTATTTTACCGAACCGGGTACATTTCTTTCAATATCCTGCAGCACTTCCACTTCATTGTACATGAGCGGCACATTGCTTGCCAGATCTAGTATGTTGTTGGTGTTTTTCATCACTATATGCAAATATACTGCTCAAATTGGGGGAAAGTGGTAATACAATGCATATCATCAAAGCATTAGTAAATTTTTACAAATTAAATTATTGGTAAATACGATTGTAAGTTTAAGTTTTTGGGTTTTGAAAGAATAAAAAAACAGTGGATTTTTTATCCCCAATTTGAATGTGAAAAACAATATCAAAAGCAGCAGATAAATTAGCTTAAAACCCCTTTATTTTCGGTATATTTGCTTACATTAATTTTTATCCATTTTAAAGAGATTTTTAAGTAATTATGAACACAGAAATAGAAAATATACCTACCCCGGCTAACAGCGGTTATGGTGCAGACAGCATTCAGGTATTAGAGGGCTTGGAAGCAGTAAGAAAAAGACCGGCCATGTACATTGGTGATATCAGTGTGAAGGGATTGCATCACCTCGTTTATGAAGTGGTGGACAACTCTATTGATGAGGCTTTGGCCGGACATTGTAAAAACATCACGGTTACCATAAACGAAGATAATTCCATCACAGTGCAGGATGACGGAAGAGGTATTCCGACAGGAATGCATACCAAGGAAAACAGAAGTGCTTTGGAAGTGGTAATGACCGTATTGCATGCAGGAGGAAAATTTGATAAAGGTTCTTACAAAGTATCAGGAGGTTTGCATGGAGTGGGTGTGAGTTGCGTAAACGCATTGAGTACAAAATTGCATGTGACAGTTAACCGCGAGGGAAAAACATTTGAACAAGAATATGCAATTGGTATTCCTCAATACCCCGTTCGTGAAATTGGAACATCCAATACAACCGGAACCAGGGTTCAGTTTTGGCCTGATGGCAGTATTTTTACAACAACTATTTATAACAAAGATATCCTTGAAGGAAGATTGAGAGAATTGGCCTATCTCAACAGAAAAATAACCATTACTTTAAATGACCTGCGTGAGTTGGATGATAACGGTAAGGCCTATACGAAACAATTCTACAGTGAAGGTGGTATCGTTGAATTTGTTGAAGCCATTGACAAAACAGCCAATCGTGCACCATTGATTCCCTCCACTATATATTGCGAAGGTCATGATGAAAAAAGCAATGTAGCTGTTGAAGTAGCTATGATTTACAATGCAAGTTATCAGGAACATATCTTCAGCTACGTAAACAATATCAATACCATTGAAGGAGGTACACATGTGGCGGGCTTCAGACGTTCTATTACACGTGTATTCAAAAGCTATGGTGAAAAGCAGGGCATGTTTGAAAAAGCCAAAGTGACGATTGAAGGAGATGATTTTAGAGAAGGAATTTCAGCCATCATTTCTGTAAAAGTTCCAGAGCCACAATTTGAAGGACAAACCAAAACTAAACTTGGTAATAGTGAAGTGATGGGTATTGTAGATACTACATTAAGCAGGGTATTGGAAGCTTACCTGGAAGAAAATCCTCGCGACGCAAAAACCATCATACAAAAAGTAATTCTTGCGGCACAGGCAAGAGCTGCAGCTAAGCGCGCGCGTGATATGGTGCAAAGAAAGAGTGTTTTAGTAGGAGGTGGATTGCCCGGTAAATTAGCAGATTGTTCTGAAAAAGATCCCGGTAAATGTGAGTTGTTCCTTGTCGAAGGAGATTCCGCTGGTGGAACAGCCAAACAAGGCCGTGACAGAAGTTTTCAGGCGATTCTTCCATTAAGAGGTAAAATTTTGAATGTAGAAAAAGCGATGGAACACAAAATTTATGACAATGAGGAGATTAGAAATATGTTCACAGCATTGGGTGTGAAAATAGGGACATCAGAAGATGCCAAGGCATTGGATATTTCCAAATTGAGATACCATAAATTGATCATCATGACGGATGCCGATGTGGATGGTAGTCACATCGCAACATTGATACTTACATTTATATTCAGATACATGAAAGAGTTGGTAGAACAAGGATTTGTGTATATCGCTCAGCCACCATTGTATTTGGTTAAAAAAGGGAAAGATCAGGAATATGCTTGGAATGATGATGAAAGAAAAGGTTGGGTAACAAAACTAGGACAAGGAAAAGATGACAGCGTTACTATTCAGCGATACAAGGGTTTGGGAGAAATGAATGCGGAACAATTATGGGAAACAACCATGAATCCTGCAACAAGAACTTTGAAGCAAGTTACCATTGATAGTCTTACTGCCGCTGATGGTGTATTCAGTATGTTGATGGGTGATGAAGTGCCACCAAGAAGGGAATTCATTGAAACACACGCAAAATATGCTAAAATAGATGTGTAATGAACTGTGATTATTTTCATTTTTTTGAAAAATGAAGGATATGCACATAGTGTGGAGAGTTATTATATAATGAATTTTGACGAAATCAATTTTTTTAGTAGCTTGTACCTTATAGCATCTGTACTATAAATGAAAGGATGCCCTAAACTTTATTATTAACAATAAATTCAATTAAGATGTCAAAAATGCTAACCGCTTATTGCATGAAAACAAAAGAAAAAAATGTACCCATGCAAGATGCAGTAATAACAAAAACAGCCCGTGGAGGGTATATGGCTCAAGGTCATGATGGCAAAGGAAATAAAATGACTACCATGTTAGGAGAAGCAACTGCTTTACAAGCGGTGAAAGATGGAGTTGCCAAAAAAGCCTGGTAATTATAAATTAATAATTAATGTTTTGTAGCCGTTCACATTGAACGGCTATTTTATTTTATATAAATCAGTTTCTAAAAAAATGTTAACTTCAAATGATAGAATGTTGTAGGATTATTTTGCTAGTTTTAATTATTTAGGCTGAATTAAACGTGCCATTGAAGTTTTAGTAAGAAATGTACATTCAACATCCATATAGATACTTATTGATTGTTTAATTCAAATCGTTCAGTTGATGAAAAAAATAAAATTTATTTTTCTATTATTGTTATGTTATCAGTTTGCAACAGCTCAATATTCAGTGAATGGAAATGCAACGCAAACCTCATGTAATTGTTATACATTAACACCTGATTTAGCAACAAAATCCGGAACTGTTTGGAACAATAATCAAATTGACCTTAATCAGTCTTTTGAATTTACATTTAAAGTTTTTTTAGGTTGTTCGGATGTCAATGGTGCGGATGGCATTGCATTTGTTTTGCAGCCAATCAGCACAAGTGTAGGTGGTACGGGAAGTGGTATGGGTTACGCAGGAATTTCGCCAGCAATAGCGGTTACGTTAGATACCTATCAAAACACTGATGTTGCGAATGATCCATCTTATGACCATATTGCCATTCAGTTGAACGGTGATGTGAATCACGCTAATGCCAATACGATCACTCCATTAACTCCGATTTCTGCATTTAGCGATAATGTCGAAGATTGTCAGGATCATTACCTAACTGTTATATGGGATGCTTTGTTAAAAAATATGATTGTATATTTTGACAATCAAGAAAGATTAAATGTTGAATTTGATTTTGTTACAAATGTGCTGGGCGGAAATAGTATGGTATATTGGGGTTTTACAGGAGCAACTGGTGCTTTGCATAATTTACAGAAATTCTGTACTCCATTGACTCCGGCTTTTTATTTTTCTTCCACACAGAAAAGATGTGCAAATACGCCAATTACATTTTATGATTCCACCGTCAGCTTTAATGGAATTGTTTTAAAAAGATATTGGAATTTTGGTGATGGAAGTCCTATTGATTCAATAAATATAAATCCGGTTCATACTTATTCTTCCGCGGGTTCATACAATGTCACCTATACCGTTGTTGGATTGGATGGTTGTGAACAAATGTATCCTCAAACATTAGTCATTGCCGACAAGCCACTAGCAGGATTTTCAATTACAGGAAACTGCAATGATTTTGGAATACAATTTACTGATACCTCACATGTAAATTTTGGAACTATCAATCAGTGGTTTTGGAATTTAGATAATGCAGGACAAACATCAACGGATCCTAATCCTTTTTCATTGTATACATTATCAGGACCAAAGAACATAAAATTTGTAGTAACAACATTGGAAGGTTGTGTATCAGATACTCTTTATAAAACTATTGAAGTGGGTGTAAATGCAAATGCTGTATTAACTCCATTAAGTGCAGTTTGTGAAAATGCTCCTTCATTTGCATTAACCGGAGGAAGCCCTGTCTCTTTTATTGCATTAGGTACAGGAATGTATTCAGGCAATGGGGTAAATGTTTCCAATGGATTTTTTAATCCTCAGATTGCGGGAATTGGAACTCATGCAATTACCTATACATTTACAACTATTTCAGGTTGTATCTCATCTGCTAGTCAAAGTATAACAGTCAATCCTGTTCCTTCAGATGCGAATGCAGGGCCAAGTGTAAGCATTAGTGCAGGTGTAGGGACATATTTACAAGGTTCCGGAACGGGCACAACATATTTATGGAACCCGACCATCGGATTAACTGGTGCAAATTCATTGACTCCCTTTGCAAATCCTAATCAAACAACAACCTACACTTTGACTGTTCAAAATGATTTTGGATGCAGTTCAACCGATTCAATGATACTAACTGTTAATCAACCTTGCTTCAATCCTGCTAAAATTTTTACTCCTAACAATGATGGATATAATGATAAGTGGATTGTATTCGATGCTTCATGTATTCATCATGTAGAGGCAACAGTTTATAACAGATACGGCTCATTGGTTTATTATTCAAAAGATTATCAAAATAATTGGGAAGGAACTCATAATAGTATGCCATTACCTGACGCTACGTATTATTATATTCTAAACGTTGTTGATAAAAATGGAACCAGATTTACGAGAAAAGGAGATGTTACCGTCATTAGATAAACTAAATTCAGTCATTTAATTATTATACATACAATGCGGATAGCTTTTCTGATATTAACAATCATTTCATTTTTATGTAAAGAAGGAATTGCACAGTATACAATAAATGGAAATGCATCCAGAGACAATTGTCACTGTTACACATTGACCCCCAATGCGCCAACGATGAAAGGTTCTGTTTGGAATAATAACAGAATAGACTTGGCTCAATCTTTTGATTTTACATTTCAAGTTTTTTTAGGTTGTACGGATGCAAATGGAGCAGACGGAATTGCATTTGTACTTCAACCCATCAGTACAAGTGTTGGAGGAACGGGCGCTGGAATGGGCTATGGCGGAATAAGTCCCGGCGTAGCGGTAACATTGGATACATATCAGAATTCTAGTCCTGATAACGACCCATTTTATGATCACATTGCCATACAATTAAATGGGGATGTAAATCATTCATCGGCAAATACCATTACACCTATTACCAGGGTATCTTCCACCAGTGATAATGTCGAAGATTGTCAAAATCATTTATTGCGAATTGTTTGGAATGCAACAACAAAAAACATGGGAGTTTTTTTTGATGGCGTAGCCAGAGTTAACGCAACCAGAGATTTTGTAGCAACCGTATTTGGAGGAAATAGCTTGGTTTACTGGGGTTTTACGGGAGCTACAGGAGCCTTGTATAACACTCAAAAATTTTGTACTACACTTACTCCTTATTTTCATTTTTCACCCACACAAAAAAAATGTGTGAATGAACCTATTACTTTCATTGACTCAACTTCCAGTTTTTCTAATGCACTAAAAAGATACTGGAATTTTGGAGATGGAAGCCCCATAGACTCAGTCAATGTTAATCCTGTTCATATCTATTCATCACCTGGTACCTATAATGTTGTTTACAAAGTAGTAAGTCCGGATGGTTGTGAAGAGTTGTTTCCTCAATCAGTAATCATAGGAAACAGCCCCATTGTTGATTTTTCAATTACTGATAGTTGCTCATCTAATACAATTAATTTTATTGATCATTCCTCAGTAGCAAATACAGATACATTATTTTCATGGTATTGGGATTTTGATAATGCTGGTATCACGTCAACATTACAAAATTCTTCTACAGCTTATGTAACTGGAGGTATTAAAAATATAAAATTTGTTGTTACCACAAAAATGGGATGCCGATCCGATACTTTACGCAGACCAATAAACATTCATGAAAGACCTGTAAACAACTTTGACTTCACAGATTCAGTTTGTATAGGTTCTCCTACAATTTTTCATGATCAATCCACAGTAAGCGTTGGCTCTGTTAATTATTGGCAATGGACCTATAGCGATAGCAGCTTTCCTGCAACAATCAAAAACCCAACGCATGTTTTTCTTAATCCCGGACCTCACCAGGTTACTTTAGTTACAACTTCAACCGGTTTAAGTTCATGTATGGCAACTCCAATAACTAAAACAGTTTATGTTGCAGATAAACCAAGAATAGAAATGCATTTCAGCGATACTTGTAAATTTTTGCCGGTTCATTTTACAGCCAATGAAACCTCAACTTCAATAGGCATTGATGAATGGCATTGGAATTTTGGTGACAATACTTTGGATGAAGGAACTCCAATCACACATATTTATACAAACAATGGTCAGTATGTTGTTTCATTATATGCTATCTCAAGTGAGGGTTGTCCATCTGATGTAATAACAGACCCAATCAATGTTTTTGGAACCGATGCCTTAGCAGGACTGGATACAATTATTGCACCTAATCAACCATTGTATTTACAGGCAGTAGGAGGAATTAATTATCAGTGGTGGCCAAGTTATGGACTTAGTGCAACAAATATTTCCAATCCGGTGGCAACGGTTTCCAGTGACATTACTTATTATTTAAAAGCTTCTACACTGGAAGGTTGCGAGAGTTTCGACACTATTAGTATTAAAATATACAAGGGTCCTGATATTTACATTCCTTCCGCTTTTACTCCAAATCATGACGGATTGAATGATGTATTGAAACCTTTTAATGTTGGATTAAAGAGATTCGATTATTTCAAGATATTCAATAGGTATGGGGATGTAGTGTTTTCAACAAATAGCAATCGTGAAGGATGGAACGGAAAACGTAATGAAAAGGAGCAGCCAACCGGTACTTATGTTTGGATTGTGTCAGGGTTAGATTACTCGGGAAAAACAATTACTAAAAAAGGAACAGTTATTTTGTTAAGATAGCTTTATTTGTTTTTTACAAAGCCAGTCATTCTTGTAAGGTACTCATAAATATCTGACATGGTTTGGATATTATCAATGATAAGTATTCCGTTCTTTCCAACCTGTTTCAGTTTTCCTTTGTTGGTTTCAGTTTGTAAAAACAATAGAATTCTATTGAATGTTTCACTTTGAAAATAAGGAGAATCGGGATTGCCAATAAAAAAACATTTTAGTACACCATTTTTTAGAAATAGTTTCTCAAATCCTAATTCAACAGCTATTTTTCTGCAACGTACTGTTGTAAATAAATCTTCTGCTTCCAGTGGAACAGGTCCAAATCTGTCGGTAAGTTCATTGTGAAAATCTATCAGATCTTCTTCCGAATCACAATTGTCCAGCCTTGAGTATAAGCTTAGTCTTTCGCTGATACTCTCTACATAAACGTCCGGAATTAATATTTCGAGGTCTGTATCAAAACTGCAATCTCTTACAAAATCATCTTGTTGACTGATTTCTTCTTTAAATAGATCTTTAAATTGATTGCGTTTTAATTCACGAATGGCTTCATCTAAAATTTTCTGATACATCTCAAAACCTATTTCTGCAATAAAACCACTTTGTTCACCTCCCAGCATATTTCCTGCTCCACGGATATCTAAATCACGCATGGCAATTTGAAATCCGCTCCCCAAATCACTGTATTGCTCCAATGTATTTAATCTTTTTCTGCTGTCTGGTGGCAGGGTGCTCATTGGAGGAGCCAACAAATAACAAAATGCTTTTTTATTGCTGCGTCCAACACGTCCTCTCAATTGATGCAAATCACTCAGCCCAAACTGATGTGCATTGTTTACAATAATGGTGTTTACGTTCGGAATATCCACTCCACTTTCTACTATATTGGTACATACCAGCACATCGTATTTTTTATCCATGAAATCTAGGATGGTATCTTCCAGTTTATCTCCTTCCATTTGTCCATGAGCATAAGCAATGCTTATATCTGGACAAAGTCCTTGAATAAAACTTTTCATTTCCGCAAGGCCGTTTATTCTGTTATGAATAAAAAATACTTGCCCGCCTCTTTCGGTTTCATAGTAAATAATATCCCTTATGTTATCTTCATTAAATACTGTTACTTCAGTTTGAATTGGCTGACGATTCGGCGGAGGAGTATTGATGATACTCAAGTCTCTCGCACCCATTAAACTAAACTGCAGTGTTCTTGGTATAGGCGTTGCCGTTAGTGTCAATGAATCAACGGTAGTTCTGATTTGTTTTAGCTTTTCTTTTGCACTTACCCCAAATTTTTGCTCTTCATCAATGATCATAACACCCAAATCTTTGAAGATTACATCTTTACTTAACAAAGCGTGTGTGCCAATGATGATATCTATTTTTCCTTCTTCAAGCTTTTTAAGTGTTTCTTTTTTTTCTTTGGCAGTTTTGAATCGATTAATAAAATCAACGGTTACAGGAAAATCTCTAAGTCTGTCTTTAAATGTTTTGTAATGTTGATAAGCCAAAATGGTGGTAGGTACAAGTATGGCAGCTTGTTTTCCATCGCAACAGGATTTAAATGCAGCCCTAATAGCCACTTCTGTTTTCCCAAATCCTACATCTCCGCATACCAGTCGATCCATGGGTGAATCCTTTTCCATATCTCTTTTTACATCTTCAGAGGCTTTTGCCTGATCGGGTGTGTCTTCATAGATAAAACTTGCCTCTAATTCTGTTTGCATGTAATTATCAGGACTGTGTGAAAATCCTTGTTGGCTTTTACGTTGGGCGTATAGACGAATCAAATCTGTCGCGATATCTTTAACCTGCTTTTTTGTTTTCTCTTTTAGTTTACTCCACACATCACTGCCCAGCTTGTTCATTTTGGGAATGCTACCTTCTTTACCGCTGTATTTGCTTATTTTGTGTAAAGAAGAAATATTCACATACAAAAGATCACCATCCTTATACTGAATTCTAACGGCCTCCTGTACACGACCATTTGCTTCAATCTTTTGCAGTCCGCTATATATACCAACTCCGTGATCAATATGGGATACATAATCTCCGGGTTGAAGCTCTCTTAAGGTTTTCAGGGTGAGGGCTTTGTTCTTGCTGAATGCTTGTTTTACTTTATACTTATGATAACGCTGAAATACTTGATGATCTGTGTAGCATACCAGTTTATTATCCTCATCAATGAATCCTTCATGAATAGAAACGGGTATTGGTGTGACTTGAATCTCGGCTTTGAGATCGGTAAAAATAACATGGAGTCTTTCGAGTTGCTTTGGATTTTCTGCAAAAATGAAAATATTGAATTGTCTTTTTTCGAAATCTTGCAAATTTTTTATCAGTAGTTCAAACTGTCTGTTAAAAGAAGGTTGAGGTTTTGAAGTAAATTCAATTATTTCGGCAACACTTTTATTGTTTGAAAAAGCAACTTTATTTCCGATTTCAAGGATATGTTTTTGACCGATTTGTGCTTCAATATTTTCGATGAAAACAAAATCTTCAAGTGAAATCTCGGATTTGAAATTAATATTGCTTAGCTCTTCTGAAGTTTCAGTTTTCTTATTATTTGATTTAACAAAATCTAAGTAAAGTTCAAGTTGTTCCTTTTCTATTTCAATTTTATCTTTTATAAAATTCCAGTCTCTTATCCATACAGCCGTTTTTTCAGGCAAAAATTCCAATAAAGAAACTTTTTCGCCCGATTCAAATTGAGTTTCCACATTTGGAATAATATTTATCTGCAATAACTTTCTTTCACTTAGCTGTGTTTCAGGGTCAAAAATTCGAATGCTGTCAACTTCATTCCCAAAGAGTTCAATTCGATAGGGTTTTTCATTTCCAAATGAATAGATATCTAATATTCCTCCTCGCACAGAAAATTGACCAGGTTCGTATACGAAATCTGTTCTTACAAAACCATAGTCGATAAATTTTTGAAGCATTCCGTTTACATCCAGTTCTTCCGCTTGTTTAATTCTAATAATGTTAGAAGAGAGCGTTTTGGATAATACCACTTTTTCAAAAACTGCTTCAGGATAAGTGACAATAATCTTTTTGTTTCCGCCTGCTGCAATTTTAGTAAGAGCTTCTGTTCGAAGCATTACATGACTACTATTGAGCAGTTGATAATTCTTTTTGTTTTTAAAAGAAGAGGGAAAGTAAAATAGATCGAGTCTGTTGGAAATGTTTTCTAATGTATTTTGAACATAAGCCGCTTCTTCAGCATCTCTTAAAATAAGTAAATGATTAGCATCACTAATTTGTTCATTTTCTAATACAGCAGAAAAAATAAATTCCAGCATACTTCCTTCTATGCCATTCAGTAAAAGATGCTGAGGAGAGGGCAATGAAATTCTATTCGCTATTTGAAAAGAGCGGGAGTCATTTTTAAAATAATTCTGCAACACTTCCAGATTCATTCACCCTTAGTTAGAAATGCAAATATAACTCAGCAACTTAAAAATGTCATATTAATTCCTTTTTTTGTAACTTACTAAAAATATTAAAAATGTCGTTGCAGCCATGGAGAAAAGGGATAGTGATAAAAATTATTGATGAAACCATCGATACAAAGAGATTTTGGATTCAAGTTCCTGAATTGGAAAAATTTGAATTTTTACCCGGCCAATTTGTTACACTTGATTTGCCAATTCATGAAAAGCCCAATAAAAGATGGAGAAGCTATTCCATTGCTTCGTGGCCAGATGGTACGAATATTTTTGAATTATTGATTGTTTTAAATCCCAATGGTTTAGGAACCCCTTATTTATTTAATAATATAAAGTGTGGAAGTGAAATTGATTTTAGAGGACCTCAGGGGGTGTTTACATTACGGGAGCCTATAGTTAATGACCTTTACCTTATTTGTACAGGAACCGGAATCGCTCCTTTCAGAAGCATGGTCAATCATATTCATCAACATCAAATTGCGTATCATAAGATTTATCTAATCTATGGATGCAGAAAGAAAAATAATTTGTTGTATTATGAAGAATTAAATCAACTACAATCTGACATGCAGAATTTTCATTACATTCCAACATTATCAAGGGAAGAATGGGAAGGAAAATCTGGTTATGTTCATGCTATTTATGAGGAATTATGTCAACAAGAAAATCAGTCCAGCTTTTATCTCTGCGGCTGGAAAGACATGATTGATGAAGCTAAAAACAGAATTATTAATTTGGGTTACGATAAAAAAGATTTACATCTTGAGATTTATGGATAATAATCGAAATTAATTATTTGAAAAGAACATCTTTAATTATTTTATCTTTCTAATTAATAAATCTCCTCTTAACTGATTTACTTCTATTTTCTTATCTGCCATATTTAAACTCATTGAATGAATGTTAATGACTGCCCCGTAATTTGAATCAGCGGCTGCTAATTTCAATTTTGCTCCCGGAATTATAGTACTTTCAGCTGTGCCATATTCTTTCTTAATATTATCAATCAATTCATTTAAGTTAAAACGAATACTGTCTTTATTATGAGTAAGAATCAGATAAGGGAGAGGACTTTTTTTGAATTCAAATGAAAATTTTGTGGAGTCAATGTTTAATTCACCTATTTCATAACTTTCTTTATTGTTTTCTATCCAAATATTGAAATTATATAGGTAATCGTATCCTGTAACTTTGGCAATATCTTCGTTTTCCTTAGTTTGATAAATTATCAATTTGTTGTTTATGCCATCATTTAAGTATTCATATTTAAGTCCCATTGATCTCATATATACCGAAGCTTCATCTACGCTTATTTTTTCTTTCTTGTTTTTTGTTTTAGTATCAATCAGTTGATTTATGTCTTGTTTATACCAATTTCTGATTTTAGAAAATCCGTGATAATTGTCGAGATAATCGAGTATTGATTTTACTTCGTTGTGAAGAGAGTCACTTAGTGATGGATCATTTTTAAATTCTGCTGATGCATTGAAACCTGAAAAGGTGTCTTTTATCCATATTGTTTCATTATTGATTTTGCCATCCTTAAGTATATTTGATTTTTCAAGAATGGTTTGAAGCCTTTTTATCTGATAATATTCGCTTACAGAAAACATACCCCACGGACCAAAAGATGCTAATAGTAATGTTATAGCGAGTGAAATAGGCACAAACTTGATATTTGATTTTCCTATTGAAGTATAGATGCAAACAATACTCAACCAAACGCCTAATGCCAAAACTACATATCTTTTAATAGTAATGCCGTAGTCATCGATTCTCATGAATATAGCAATAAATAAAATTACCAATAATGGAATTAGTAAGAAGTAATATTGTTTTCCTGCTTTCTTAATCCAATTGTTTTCTTTAAAATTTCCAAATGGGTATAGTAGTAAAAAAGTAAGAATACCTACAATTGAAATACAGATTATTAGATAGGAAACGATTCCTTTGGGCCAATTCCATAGGTACAATATTTTTGCACCATAAACATATAGAATCAATAGGTATATTCCCAACAATGGTAGTAGTATATATTGTGCAAATATTTTCAATCCTTTTGGATAGTCATCCATCTTTTCTAATTCTTCAAAAGATTCAGGAATTCCATTTACAAAGAACCAGGTATTGAATATTCCTGCTATAATGATAAAAAGTTCAAAATACAATTCCTCATGTATTTTGAGGTCAAACAACAGATGAAGAGAGGCAAGTGCTAATGTCAAACCGCTATAAAGAAAACTTGAATAAAGAATTGCTGTCCAAATTCTGATGAATAAAATTTTATTGTAGTGCCAATAACCATTCAATTCTCCCTTTGTTATAAAGGGAATTACCGATACTATTAAATGCGCGATAATATTATAAATACCGTATTTAATATAAGGCAAAGATGTGTTGTGTGTAGAGTCATATCCCGGAAGTGTAAAATAAATAACAATAAGTAAAACGGTAGTAATCAGCATTAATGCTATCCGTACTTTTTTTTCTAATTTACTTTTTAAAGAAACTATAGTCGCAGAAAAAAATATAGGTATTCCTAATGTAGCAGTCAAAATGATATTTATAAATGGAAAAAAATTGTTTATCAGATCGCCTTTTTCGATTAGATAAATACCCATTGTTACACTTATCAAAGCACATAAAATCACAAGAGGGAATCGAATAAGCGACTTTTTCGCATTGCTGAATAAATATTGAAAGGATGGCAGACGCATTTTAAATTAATTTTATCTTGAACAACTTTAAAATCTTTTTTACTTTAAAAAAAGTCAATAATTACAATTTTAATTAAAAATAAACATACAAAAGCTGAGTAATTAAATGATATTATTTATTAATCAACAGCAAGGTTAAGCCTCCTCTGTAATTTTTGACTGATGTAAAATTCAAATTGACATAATTTAATTCATTTTCCTTGCATAAAATGTAAACAATAGATTGAGGGTCTTTTTGTGCCCATTTTACTAATTGATGAATACTTTTGGATTGAAAAATAGAATCGTTATTTTTTAAATGCTCAAAATTGTTTAACAAGCGAATATTCGGATTGGTATTAGAAATATAAAGTGGGTATTGTTTAGTTTGAATTAAAACATTTTTCACAGAAGGTTTCAATAGTTCAAAATAATGTGTAGAGTTCATATAAACTGACAATGTAAGTAATACTATTATTGGAATGGTTGCATATTTTTTACCAATGTTTTTTAAAAATATTAGCAACAAAAACAAATACAGGTATTGTAAATAGATAATCGCTCGGCCGATAGGAAATTTTGCGAGAAAAAAAATATTTGAAATTAACATAAACATCATCGTTAATGTCATGATGAAAAGAAAGGGTCTCCCATTCTTTAAAAACGCTATTCTTTGATTTCTGAAAAACAAAATCATTAAGGGCGATAAAAGACAAAATAACACTATCTTCTTTAAAAAATTGTAATAAACATCTTTGTTCAAAATGCTCTGATAGTTGTGATAACTGAATTCTGAGAAAAAGCTGCTGATGGTGCCATGATTAAAAAATGAGTTAGAACCTATAATATTAGGGTCTGAAACATTTATTATTTTTCCTGCATAATAAACATAAAGTAGAAAGATGAGTACAACAATCAATTTTATAATACTATTGAATGATATTGTTTCTCTTCTTTTTAAGTAAATAAAAATTGTAAGCATTCCCATAAAAACATAGAGGAATGAAAAAATAGATAAGACAGACAACACACCGGTCAATAAAAAGAGAGTTTCATTTTTACCTGACTTATTTTCCTTGAATTTGATTAGATAAAGTAAAGACATCGAACATAAAGCCAAAGAGAATCCATATCCTCTGCCCAGTGTAAAATAAATGAAATAGGGGGCGACGATAAGGAGTATAATATTTCTTATTGGTATTCCAAGTAGATTGAGTATTCTTTTATTAGAATACCAAAATATAATAAAACTAAGTAGACTTAACAAACGATAGAAAATCACATGTTTTAAACCTGTGCATTGTATCAGCTTAAAAAATAAACTATTCAACAAGTGGTGGTTAGCCAATGTAAAGTTTTGGTAAGTCAATAATTGTCCAATAGAAGTTTCTTTCACGAAAAGATAAGTGCAAGTTTCGTCGTAATTCCAATCATTGAAGAAAGCCAATAAACAAAGGGCTGAAAATATAAAGAAAGGAAGAAGGTATTTAACGATTGCTTTTTCCATTTTTATTGGAATATATTCAAGTGATAAACATTCTGATATGATATCTATACAATTGCATTTGATACTACATTCAGCACATCATTCATGTTTATTCTTTCCTGAATCATGGTGTCTCTATATCTGATGGTAACGGTGTTGTCTTCTTTAGTTTGATGGTCTATGGTGACACAAAAAGGTGTTCCAATAGCATCCATTCTTCTGTATCTCTTACCTATTGCATCTTTTTCTTCATAGAAGCAATGGAATTTTGATTTGCATTGATTCATCAATTCAGAAGCTATTTCAGGCAGTCCATCTTTTTTCAACAATGGAAGGATAGCTAATTTGATGGGAGCGATTTTAGCAGGAATTTTCATTACAACTCTGCTGTCTTCGGTTCCATCTTCTTTTGTCCAATTTTCTTCTTGATAAGCTAACGATATAACGGTTAGGAATAAACGATCTAAACCAACGGATGTTTCAAGAACATAAGGTGTGTAATTTCCGTAAGGTTTACCTTCTGTATTTAGATCATTGTCGAAATACTGAATTTTTTTCTTACTAAATTTTGCATGCTGGCTTAAATCAAAATCAGTTCTGCTGTGAATGCCTTCCAATTCTTTCCATCCAAAAGGGAATTCAAATTCTATATCTAATGCAGCATCGGCATAATGTGCCAACTTAATATGATCATGGTATCTCAATTTTTCTGATGGAATACCTATGCTTTCATGCCATTTTTTTCTTGCATCTTTCCAATAGTTGTACCATTCCATTTGGGTGCCGGGTCGAACAAAGAACTGCATTTCCATTTGTTCAAATTCTCTCATTCTGAAAATGAACTGTCTCGCAACGATTTCATTTCTGAATGCCTTACCCGTTTGTGCAATTCCAAATGGAATTTTCATTCTGCCTGTTTTTTGCACATTTAGGAAATTGACAAAAATTCCCTGAGCAGTTTCGGGCCTTAAATATATTGTATCAGCTTCTTCAGCGACACTTCCAATTTGAGTGCTGAACATCAAATTAAATTGACGAACGTCTGTCCAATTGGAGGTTTTACTGATACCACATTTAATTTTATTAGATTCAATTAGATTTTTTAATCCTGCCAAATCATCTGAAGACAACAATTTATCCATTTCGGCTATCAATGCGTCTGCTTCGATTTTTCCCAATGTTTCAGCATGTGCTTCAATCAAATGGTCAACTCGATATCTTTTATTGCTGTCTTTGTTATCAATCATCGGATCGCTGAAATTGTCCACATGACCGCTGGCTTTCCAAACAGTGGGGTGCATAAAAATGGCTGCATCAATACCTACTATATTGTCATGCATTTGAGTCATGCTTTTCCACCATTCATCGCGAAGATTCTTTTTTAATTGCGCACCCATTTGTCCGTAATCGTAAACTGCACTCAATCCATCATATAATTCGGAAGATTGGAAAATATAACCATACTCTTTACAATGAGAGATGATTTCTTGAAAGTGGTTGATTTCATTTGCCATAGTGGCAAAGATAGAAAATTAGAAAGGTAAAATGTAAAAATCGAGATGTAAAATCCTTAGCCCACCATTTAAATGGTGGGCTAACATTATTCTGGGAATTTTATCTAATTTAATCCGTATTAAAACATTGAATATTTGGTTTTTTACCCTCTTACAGATTTTTACTAGATGTATATTACATTACTATGTCAAATTCATTTTATAACGTTTGGATTCATGCTGTATTTGCAACAAAAGATCGACAACCAATTATCACACTTGATCTAGAATAACATCTTTATCCCTTTTTATATGATGAATTCAGGCTATTAGGCTGCAAATTGAAAATTGTAAATGGACTTTCTGATCATATTCATTGCTTATTCATGCTGGATGCAAAAAAATCTTATGCTGAAGTGATGAAACAAATAAAAGGATCTTCTTCTCATTACATCAATGAACACAATTTTATTTTTGAAAAATTTGCATGGCAAAAAGGCTATGCTGCGTTTTCAGTAAGTGATTTTGCAGTAGAATCTGTTGATGAATACATCAAAAAACAAAAAGTAAAATACGAAAGTTTAGAGGAAGAGGGTATAAAATTTTAAATTGAGAAGCCCACCATTTAAATGGTGGGATAATAAAAAATTACAAATCTTCGGTTAGCACAAAAAAAAACCACCGGCTTTTACCCCGATGGTCGTGTTCTGCAATTAATCAAACACTATTTTTAGCTGCAACCCAAGCTGTTGCCGCAGTTTAAACATTTATAGCAAGTGCCGCTTCTAACTGTTATATGACCACATGTATTACAAGCAGGAGCATCTCCTTGCATGGATTTATTAGCAGCATTGATGGCATCTAATGAAGAAGTCGCTTTTGTAGGACTTACTTCTCTGTGAGATTTTGTCCCATCTCCATTATTTCCCAAAACCCTTACATCGCTTAACTCTGGCTTTCTTTCTCCGATAGTTGGGGTAGAATCATCCCAATCTTCATTTCCAAGGTTTTCTATTGCAGGCTTATCTAAAACATGAACAAGGTCTGTTCTTCCTAAATATTCATAAGCCAATGAACGGAACATGAAATCTATTATAGAGGTGGTTGTTTTGATATTTGGATGTTCTACCATTCCCGCAGGTTCAAATCTGGTAAAAACAAATTTCTCAACATATTCCTCCAATGGAACACCATATTGTAATCCTATAGAAACTGCGATAGCAAAGCAGTTGAGCATACTACGCATCGTCGCTCCCTCTTTTGCCATATCGATGAATATTTCACCCAAAGTACCATCGTTGTATTCACCTGTTCTTAGAAATAAAGCTTGACCATTGATTTTCGCTTTTTGAGTAAATCCTCTACGTTTTGCTGGAAGAGATCTGCGCTCAACTATCATAGCCAATTGGCGCTTTAATGAAGTGTCGGCTGAACTTTGAACACGCTTGTTCATTTCTTCCAATAACTCATCAATAGTCAATTTGCCCATATCAACCAGCCCGCTTTCATTCAATAAAGATTCCATAGCTGATTCATCCGAAGTTTTTTTCTTCTTGTCTGACTTATTACTCAATGGCTGGCTTAATTTCGATCCATCACGGTAAAGGGCACACGCTTTTAATCCTAATTCCCAACTCAATCGATAGGAATCAGCAATTTCCTCAATCGTAGCCTCATTGGGAAGATTAATTGTTTTACTTATCGCGCCACTTAAGAATGGTTGTGCTGCAGACATCATTCTTATATGTCCATGTGCATGGATATAACGTTGACCTGTTGCACCACATTTATTGGCACAATCGAAAACAGATAAGTGTTCCTCTTTTAAATGCGGAGCTCCTTCTACAGTCATTGTTCCGCACACATAAATATTCGCAGCATCTATTTCATCATCGGTGAAACCAAGTGCTTCTAATAAACTCCATCCAAAGTCATTGTATTGATCAGGAGTAAAACCAAGTCTTTGTAAGCAAGCTTCACCTAAAGTAAATACGTTGAACACAAATCCTATTTCAAAAGCGCTACCCATTGCGGCATTCAATCTTTCTATTTCTGCAGGCTGAAATCCTTTTGCAGCCAGCGTTTCATCATTGATGTAAGGAGCGCCTTTCAGAGTAGCATGTCCTTTAGCGAAGTTTACAATATCTTCTATTTCTTTTTCAGTGTATTTTAGATTTCTCAATGCCTGAGGTACACTCTGATTGATGATTTTGAAATACCCTCCACCACTTAATTTCTTAAATTTCACCAATGCAAAATCTGGTTCAACACCAGTGGTATCGCAATCCATTACCAGTCCTATTGTTCCGGTTGGAGCGATTACAGTTGTTTGGGCATTTCTATATCCAAATTTTTCACCCATCTGTACTGCATCATCCCATGCCTTGGTTGCAGCTTTCAATAAATAATCAGGACAATATTTTGCGTTGATTCCGTGTGGTTTAATTTCAAGTCCTTCATAAGCTTCTATTGCATCGTATGCAGCTGCACGATGATTGTGCATTACACGGAGCATGTGTTTTTTATTCTCTTTATACCTGTCAAACGCCCCTAAAAAGCTTGCCATTTCAGCAGATGTTTTATAAGATATACCCGTCATGATAGCCGTGATAGCACCCGCAATACCTCTTGCTTGTTCACTATCATAAGCTATACCGCTAACCATTAACATACTTCCTAGGTTTGCGTAACCAAGGCCAAGGGTTCTATAATCGTAGCTTAATTGTGCAACTTCTTTGGAAGGAAATTGTGCCATTAATACAGAAATTTCCAACACAACTGTCCACAAACGACAAGTATGTTCAAAACCCTCCACATCAAAAGTATTGTTGTCTTCATTAAAGAAACGACGAAGATTCACGCTCGCAAGATTGCAGGCAGTGTTATCTAAGAACATGTATTCACTACAAGGATTGGATGCTCTTATAGGGCCTCCTTCAGGGCAAGTATGCCATTCGTTGATAGTTGTATCATATTGGGTACCCGGATCAGCACAGCGCCATGCTGCGTAATTGATTTGATCCCACAAGTCTTTTGCCTTAACAGATCTCATGGTACTGCCATCACCTCTTGCCTTTAATTCCCAATCGCCATTATCATCTAATACTTTGAAAAATGAATTTGGTATACGAACAGAGTTATTGCTGTTCTGTCCACTTACCGTACGATAAGCCTCTCCTTCATAATCACTTGAATAACCGGCCGCGATTAATGCAGCTACTTTATCTTCTTCTTTTAGTTTCCAATTTACAAACTCTACAATTTCAGGGTGATCCAAGTCAAGACATACCATCTTTGCGGCTCTTCGAGTTGTACCGCCGCTTTTGATAGCACCCGCTGCACGGTCACCAATTTTAAGGAAGCTCATAAGTCCGCTAGATGTTCCACCACCGCTTAATTTTTCACCATCGCCTCTAATACTACTGAAATTAGTACCAACACCACTGCCGTATTTGAAAATCCTTGCTTCTCTAACCCACAAGTCCATGATTCCACCTTCATTCACTAAATCATCGTCTACACTTAATATGAAACATGCATGTGGTTGAGGACGCTCATAAGCTGAAGTAGATTTTTTTAGTTTACCATCTTTTGCATCAACATAATAGTGTCCCTGCGGTTTACCGGTAATGCCATATACCTCGTGTAATCCTGTATTAAACCATTGAGGACTATTTGGTACACATGCCTGATTAAGAATGCTATACACTAACTCATCGTAAAAAATCTGAGCATCTTTTTCAGAAGCAAAATAATCATTTCGCTCTCCCCATACTCTCCAACAATGCGCCATACGATGGGCAACTTGCTTAGAGGTAGTTTCTCTGCCCAAACTTCCATCTGGTTGAGGCACCCCCGCTTTTCTAAAATATTTTTGTGCTAAAATATCTGTGGCAATCTGACTCCAGCCTTTGGGAACTTCCACATTGTCCATTTGAAAAACAACTTCGCCACTTGGATTTTTAATGACAGAAGTACGATAATCATATTCAAACATGTCGAATGGGCTGATACCTTCTTTGGTAAACTGCCTTTGGAAGCTCAGTGCTTTGGCTGGTTGTTTTTTAGCGGGCATAAAATATATATATTGATGGTTAGTTACTATTAATGCTCTTGGGTAAAGAGGCCAACGAAAATATTTGAACTCAGCCAACTTTTTGTTTTCTAAATATTAACAATGTGTGGACAAAACAGCTTGTTTTTTTGGTAATACATATTAGACATGACTTTCATGAGTTTTGCACTTTTTGTGGAAAGAAAAAATTTTTTTTTGAAACAAATTTGTTGTAATAATTATCGTTTTTGTATGTTGATAATCATATTAACACCTATGTTTGAATATTAAATCAAATCACAACAAATGAGAGTGCTTATTCAACGTGTCGCTGAAGCATCAGTAACCATTGACAATACAATAAAATCATCCATTGAAAAAGGATTGCTTGTTTTTGTAGGAATTGAAAACAAGGATGAATTTTCAGATATTCAATGGCTGAGTAATAAAATTGTAAACCTTCGCATTTTTGACGATGAAAATAAAGTTCCCAATATTTCAGTAAAAGAAAAAAACGGAGATATTCTACTGATTAGCCAATTCACTCTTCACGCATCTACGAAAAAAGGAAATCGACCCAGTTACATCAATGCAAGTAAATCGGAAATAGCCCAAAAAAAATACGAAGAGTTTATCAATCAATTGGAATCCGATTTTGGTAAGAAAATATACACAGGCTCATTCGGAGCAGATATGAAAGTCAGACTATTAAATGATGGTCCCATCACGATATGGATTGATTCTAAAAACAGAGAGTAAAATGAATTTTACAAAAGTGCTTCCCAATCTTTATCTGTAACTTTAGCAATCTAAATGCATACAAATGTACAATCCTGAAAACAGCAAAAAAGACATCACATTAAATGATGCGCAACTTCAAGTAGATGAGTGGATAAAAACAACAGGGGTTAGGTATTTTAATGAGCTTACCAATTTAGGGATATTGATGGAAGAAGTTGGAGAACTAAGTCGGTTGATGGTTCGAAAATATGGTGAACAATCTTTCAAAGAAACGGATAAAGGAAAAGAAATCGCTGATGAAATTGCAGATGTATTTTGGGTATTGATTTGTTTGGCCAATCAGACTGGTGTTAATTTAACAGCAGCTTTGAAAAATAACTTTGACAAAAAAAATTCGAGGGATGCTACCAGGCATTTGAAAAATGAAAAATTAAAGAATGTAAAGTAAAAATATCCTCTTACTAAAGTCAAACTAATATATTTTTTCGAAAACAATCTTCTATCAATCAACTATCTTGCAAACAAATTAATATTATCAATGAAGCAACTTTTTTCAGTTATCAGCTTTTTATGTTTTTCATTTATGTTTTGCGTAGCTCAACAAAAGAACCCGCTCATCAGCGGTCCATGGGCTGGTAATGTTGAATTGCGCAATGCCATGATTTGGTTCGAAGTCAACCCTTCAGTAAAAAAAGCATCTGTAAAATATTTTCCTGTCTCAAATACTGCTGACACAAAAACAATAACTTTCAAAGGGGATTTACAAAAAGATTTCAACCCTGTAAAATTGGAGTTGAATAATCTTGAGTTTGGTACAACTTATATTTATGAAATCTGGCTTGATGGAAAAAAAATTGCTTTGTCCTTTGAAACAAAATTTACAACAAAAGATTTATGGCAATACAGAAAACCTGTTCCTGATTTCAGTTTTTTGACAGGCAGTTGTGCTTATTTCAACGAATCGAAATTTGATAGACCCGGAAAACCTTATGGTGGCGATTCTTCCATTTTTGAAACTATGGCAAAAACACTAGCAGATTTCCATGTTTGGCTTGGTGACAATTGGTACACAAGAGAAGTTGATTACAATTCAGTTTGGGGTTTGAATTACAGAGCATCCCATGACAGATCACAAAAAGTCATCCAGGAGTTTATGGCCAAAATGCCCCAATATGCTATCTGGGACGATCATGATTTTGGTCCGAATGATGCAGGAAGAAGTTATATTTTTAAGGATGAAAGCAGGAATATTTTTAAAAACTATACTTTAAATCCAAGTTATGGGGAAGATGGCAAAGGAATTTATACGAAAGTCAGTTATGCGGATGTTGACTTGTTTTTAATGGATGACAGATTTTTTCGTTCGGAGTCTGAATTGTTGGACTCTATCAATGGTCAGCCCAATCCTGAAAAAACATATTGGGGACCTGTTCAGCTAACTTGGTTGAAGAATGCATTGTTATATAGTAAAGCAACTTTTAAAATTATTGTAACGGGAAGTCAAACACTCAATCCTATGAACAAGTATGAGTGTATGCAACATTACCCATATGAATACAATCAGTTACTTGAATTCCTGAGCAATCAAAAAATAAATGGAGTGTTGTTTTTAACCGGCGACAGACATCACAGTGAAATAATAAAAATGCCAAGGGAAAAATTGTATCCTTTGTATGATATAACAGTTTCACCCTACACGTCCGGTGTAAGCAAGGTATCAGGAGAGGAGTTAAATAACCCTTTCAGAGAACCTAATACACTGGTGGAAGCTCAGAACTTTGCGAAAATCTCTTTTGCCGGAGCAAAAAAAGATAGAATATTAAAAGTGGAATTTATTGGCATCAAGGGAGAAAAACTAGGAGAGTGGACGGTAAGTGAAAATGCTTTGAAGCAACCTGCAGCTGTTGATAAAAAATAAAAATAAAAAAATGACTTCCTCTTTTTTTGAATACAAAAAACCAAAAGTTATTCAAGCACTTCGCTATCATTTTATAAGTCGAAAGGAAATTAAAGTGATGGTGATTTTGATAAATGTATTTGCAATTTTTTCTGCTTCTCTCTTTTACTTAAAAAAAGTTTCTCCGGCTGCATTTTTACTGAGTTCAGTTTTATGGTTTTTTCTCATGGTATTATTTTGGTTTCTTTTACCAACTATAATTTACAAAAGATCTCGTTCCTTTAAGGATCGATTTCGAATCATTGCAAACGATGATTCATTAACTCTTGAGCATGAAAGAGCTTCAAAACAATTTCGATGGGCTGAATTTTCTACTTGGATGGAAAGCCCCCATTTTTTTCATATTTACTTCAATTCTACCAGTTTTTTTCTTATTCCAAAGGATGCATTTGTGAACGATGAGGAAAATGAGGCAAGAAAAATTTTCGCATCAAAAATTAAGAAACAGTAGAATAGCAGAATCAATCATAATTGAAAATCTATCAGAATAGAGGGTAATGTGTGTTAAATGTAAAATAACACAACAAACTTGATAGCTTGTATTTTGATTGTGAAGTAAAGATTCAAATCAATTTTTTTTCCATCAAATGGTGCGGAAGATTGACTTCGTAAAATACATCACCCATAACCTTGTAGCCGAATTTTTCATAAAAACCAATAGCTGTATCCCGTGCATGCATAATAATGAAGTCAAAGCCTTTATCCACGGCAACCGATTCCGCAAAAGAAATAATTGAAGCTCCGATACCTTTTCCTTGGATATCATCCTTTACAGCCATTTGTCTTAACCTGATTTTATTGTTGTTGCAAGGCGATAGTACACAACATCCCAAAATCTCCTCATCATCAAAAGAAGCTATTAATATTTCATTTTTTTCTGTTGCCAAATCTTCATCCGAAAATGATAATCCCAAAGGAGTTCTTAAGATCTGTTTTCTTAATTCCACCATTAATTCATATTCAGCACTTCCAAAATCTATTTGTTTTAATCCCATTTTGACTGTATAATTTTCCTGTAAATGCAAATAAATATACTAAATTCTCAAAATAAAGACCTTTTTTCATCGTATTTAATACTTAATTCTAAAATAATTCTCATCATAATTGAGTATTTCTTTGTAATTAGTTCAAAAAGTATATTTTTGCACTCGTATTAACTAAATTATTCTAACATGTCAGACATTGCAACAAGAGTAAAGAAAATTATTGTTGACAAATTAGGTGTTGATGAAGCGGAAGTAACTTCCGAAGCTTCTTTCACCAATGATTTAGGTGCCGATAGCTTGGACACCGTTGAATTAATCATGGAATTTGAAAAAGAATTTAATATTTCTATTCCTGATGAGCAAGCAGAAACCATCACTACCGTTGGTCAAGCTGTTTCTTATTTGGAAGGAAATGCTAAGTAATTCACCCTTTAATTTTCACAGGCAAATCGTATGGATTTAAAGAGAGTAGTTGTCACAGGATTGGGCGCACTTACACCCTTGGGAAAATCTGTCAGTCAATACTGGCAAAGCCTTGAACAAGGTGTTAGTGGCTGCGACTTTATCCGCCAATTTGACGTCACTAAATTTAAAACCCGATTTGCTTGTGAGGTTAAGGATTTTGAAGCTTCCGATTATCTTGATAAAAAAGAAGCACGCAAAATGGACCGTTACTGTCAGTTCGCTTTAATTGCGAGCGATGAAGCAGTTAAAGATGCCGGCATCAGCAAAGAAAATGTAAATCCCGACAGAGTCGGGGTGATTTTTGCAAGCGGTATCGGAGGTCTAATTACTTTTCAGGAAGAAGTTATCAACTTTGCTTCCGGTGATGGAACGCCCCGTTTCAATCCTTTCTTTATACCAAAAATGATTCTTGATATTGCTGCCGGACATATTTCCATGAGGCACGGATTTCGAGGACCAAATTATGCCGTAGTTAGCGCTTGCGCATCCTCCACAAATGCAATCATAGATGCCTTTGACAATATTCGCCTCAATAAGGCCGATATCATTATTACAGGCGGAAGCGAAGCGGTCATCAGTGCAGCCGGATTAGGCGGCTTTAATGCCATGAAGGCTTTAAGTGAAAGAAACGACGACCCTAAAACAGCCAGTCGTCCATTTGACAAAGACCGTGATGGATTTGTAATGGGAGAAGGCTCAGGTGTTTTGGTGTTGGAAAGTTTGGAACACGCATTGGCAAGAGGTGCAAAAATTTATTGCGAAATTGCCGGTGGTGGAGCAACAGCAGATGCCCATCATATTACAGCCCCACATCCGGAAGGATTGGGCGCAAACAATGTGATGCGTGTTGCATTACAGGATGCGGGGATGAAGCCTGAAGATATTAATTACATCAATGTTCATGGAACATCCACCCCTTTGGGCGATATAGCTGAAACTAAAGCTATATTGAACGTATTCGGTGAACATGCCTACAACTTAAATATAAGTTCAACAAAAAGTATGACCGGCCATTGCTTAGGTGCAGCAGGTGCTTTGGAAGCTTTAGCATGCATCATGGCAGTTACAAAAGATATTATACCTCCAACAATCAACCATTTTACGGATGACCCTGAACTAGATTCGAAATTGGATTTTACATTTCACAAAGCTCAACATAAAGTAGTAAATGCTGCATTAAGCAACACATTTGGGTTTGGTGGCCACAATGCTTCTGTAATCGTGAAGAAATACAAAGCTTAATTTTCTCCATTATTTTTCTCTTGATAATTTATACTTTGCTCCAAATAATATAATTTAGGATAAACAATTTTATTTTGCCTTTTAACCTAGGATTCTTAGAAAATAAAGAAACAAAAGAGTTCAAAAAACAACTCCGAAATATCTTAGGGTATAATCCTAACAATATCGTACTTTATAAAACCGCATTAAGCCACAGGTCAGTTAGGGAGGGCTCTGATGAAAATAATGAAAGAATGGAATTCCTCGGGGATGCTGTTTTAAGCTCTGTCATCGCCCATTATTTATTCAGAAAGTATCCGTACAAAGGGGAGGGTTTTCTTACCGAAATGAGAAGTAAGATGGTAAATAGGCAAAAGCTCAATGAAATTTCATTGAAAATGGGGTTGAAAAAAATTACTTTTTATAACAAATTTGATAACGCCCTTAAGATATCCCAGATTTTTGGAAATACGTTGGAAGCATTGATAGGCGCGGTTTTTTTAGACAAAGGGTATATAAAAACAAAACAGTGGGTGGAAGAATACATCATTTTACCTCATTTATTTATCGAAGATCTTGAATCGGTTGATATAAATGTCAAAAATAAATTGTACGGATGGGCAAATAAAAATGGTAAAAATGTTGAGTTTGTAACTTTAGAAGAAAAGCTTGAAAATGGACGCCGATTGTTTACAGTCGCTTCTGTGGTAGATGGTCAAATAATTGCACAGGCAAAGGGGTTCAATAAAAAGGATGCAGGTCATTTGGCGGCCCAATTGGCCGTGGAAAAACTTGGGTTGTAATCAATTGACCCAAATTTTGAAATTTTATTAAATTAATTTAAATGAAATTTGGAATAATAGGTAGTGGAAGCTGGGGAACAGCCTTGGCAAAAATTCTGACAGACAACGGCCAGCACATATATTGGTGGAACAGAAGCGAAGAGGCAATTGAGGAATTTAAACTTCGTGCACACAACCCACACTATCTTTCATCTGCAAAATTCGACACAGCTAAATTATCATTAACTGCAGACATTTCAAAAGTGATTTCAAGCGCAGACATTATTTTAATTGCGGTCCCTTCTGCATTTATTGAAGATTTGTTATGTGCTTTACCAAAAGATATATTCTCCGGAAAAAAAATACTTTCCGCAATCAAAGGAATTCTTCCAAAAGAGAATGTACTGTTGAATGATTTTTTATCTAGCCACTTCGATCTTCCAATTGAAGATTATTTTGCTGTACTAGGTCCGTGTCATGCAGAAGAGGTTGCAGCAGAAAAATTATCCTATCTGACTTTCGCAGGGAAAGATGAAGAAATGACTTCCAAAATTGCCGGCTATTTTAATACACCTTATTTAATATCAATTGTCAATAAAGATATCATCGGAGTTCAATATGCTGCAATTCTCAAAAATATTTATGCATTGGGGGCTGGTATTGCACATGGACTTGACTACGGAGATAATTTTTTAAGCGTTTTTATTGCAAACAGTGCCAATGAAATGGCAGTTTTTTTAAGAAAAGCTGGCATTGTAAACGCTGAAGTAGGCTTCACAGAAAATAAAGAAAATTTTATTGCCAACGATGTTCATAACAATTATGCGGCATCAGTTTATTTAGGAGATCTTTTGGTTACTTGTTATTCTCTGTATAGTAGAAACAGAACTTTTGGAACAATGATTGGAAAAGGATATTCAGTAAAAGCCGCTCAATTGGAAATGAGTATGGTTGCAGAAGGGTACAATGCCAGTAAATGCATGAATATAATCAATCAAAAATACAACGCCGAAATACCGATAGCAGAAACTGTCTTTAAAATATTATGGCAAAATTTATCTGCAAAAAAAGGTTTTAAAAATATAGAGGAAAATCTTGTTTGATTGAACATGATTAAGTTTACGTATGTTGATCAAAAAATAAATCAGCAGCAATACCATCGGCAAATAGTTTACCCTCTTTACTCAGAAAAATATTTTTTTCAGTGACAATGATTCTTCCAGAATTAATTTCGGTTGTACAGGCTTCTAGTAGCTTTTGTGAAATTTCTAATCCAAATCTGGATGTTATTTCATTTATCTGAATTCCTTCAATGGTTCTGATGGATGTCATGATGTATTCATTCAATTGTTGAGTAGGTGTTAATAATTCTTCCTCAAAAGGTATTGAATCCGCCATAATCGACTTGACGTAAAGTGCATTGTTCGAGACATTCCACCTCCTCTTATTAATTCCGTCAAAGGAATGGGCTGAAGGACCGAATCCAAAATATGGTTTTCCTGCCCAATAACTGCTGTTGTGCCTGCTTCTCTTTCCTGGTAATGAATAGTTGCTGATCTCGTACTGTTCATATCCGTATTCATTCAGTAAATCCATAATGAGCAGAAACTGCGCAGCTTGCTTTTCTGATTGTATTTCCTCCGCTTTTTTTGTTTTAATCAAGTGATGTAATAAAGTCTTTGGCTCTGCTGTAAGGGCATAGCATGAAATATGAGGTATTTTTTTTTCTGTAATGATTTCTATGTTTTGTATTAATTCATTTTTTGATTGCAACTGACTTCCAAAAATCAAATCAACTGAAAAATTTGAAATGCCTGCATCAATTATTTGGTTGATACTTAGAATGGATTGACCTGAAGAATGATTTCTGTTCATCCATTGTAACTCTTTGTCAGAAAATGATTGAATACCCAAGCTGATTCTGTTAATCCCCAACCTCATCCATTCTTTTACTTTTAAATAATCAATGTCATCTGGGTTTGCCTCAATAGTAATTTCAGCATTCGATGAAATGTTGAATTTTTTTTCTATTATTTCTAAAACTGAAGAAATTTCTTTAGTAGCAAGTAAACCCGGCGTCCCTCCTCCAAAATAGATGGTTTCTATTGTTACTTTGTCAGAAATAAAATCTGACTTCATCCCAATTTCCTTTTTTAATGAAAACAAAAAATCATCAATTTGTTTCAAATCGGTTGAAAAATGAAAATTACAGTAACTGCATGCTTTTCTGCAGAAAGGAATATGAATATAAATACCGGCCAAAGGTTGTAGATTTACATGATTGAATACGGATGCAATTTAGAGTTAATAACAATATCACAAAATTAGTTTTACTGCTGTCGATACCCTTCGCTTCTTTGCTCGTAAAGGCACAGGAAAAATCTTTAAAGAATAATCATACACTTGCTTTTGAAATAAAAGAAAAAGACGATTGGTTTTACAAAGATTCCCTCAACTTAAAAACGCTGTTCTTCAATAAAGAGAACGCTATTCAATACATTCAAAAACTCCCTATATTACTCGCTTCAAAGGGTTATCCTGTTGCTTCTGTTGACAGTGTTTTTCAAAGTGATACGCTCACTCGGGTAATGCTGTTTTTGGGAAAAAAATACCAATCGGTAAACATCACATTTCCCGATATAGAACCTGCAGCATTGGAAAAGCTTCGTCAGAAATATGAAAATAAAAAATCAATATCCTGGTTTTCAAAAATTGATTTAATGCAGGAATCTTTGTTAAATTATTACGAAAACAATGGCTATCCATTTGCAACTGTTTATCTGGATAGCATCTATTTGGAAAATGGCACTCTTTCTGCTCAAATGAATGTAAACAAAGGATTGTATTATAATATTGATAGTATTAGGATATTCGGAGATGCAATGATCAGTGGCGTTTTTTTACAACGCTATTTAAATATCTTCAACAATAGTTTTTATAGCAAAGAAAAATTACGGAGGGTTGATTCCAAAATTCTTGAATTGCCTTTTGTTAAATCCATTCAACCTTCAGATATTACAATGCTGGGTTCTGGCGGTATTTTGAATTTGTATTTGCAAACAAAAAAGTGTAGTCAATTCAATTTTCTTGTTGGACTTCAGCCATCCTCAAACAATAATTCAAATTTACAATTTACCGGGGACATTAACCTTGATTTGAAAAATATTTTTGCAAAAGGTGAAAATTTAATAATGAAGTGGCAGCAATTACAAAAGAATTCACCAAGATTATTAGCAGGATTTTCTTTTCCGTATGTTTTTCGTTCCGCACTAGGAGTGGACATGTTGTTTGAATTGTTTAAAAAAGATTCCGCTTTTCTTCAAGTTAACACAAAATTTGGTATCAACTTTTCATCTTCTGAATTCTCTACCGGGAGAATTTTTGTTCAATATCAAAACTTCTCTTTGTTGGATGGTGCGATTGATAGTAATCTTATTAAAGCAACAAAGTCGCTGCCTTCAAATATTGACATGAGTACAGCAAATACCGGTATCAACTTCGAAATTAATAAAACAAATTATCGGTTAAATCCACGAAAAGGATATCAGTTAAACTTCACCTCGCTTGTGGGAACAAAAAAAATAAAAGTAAACAACGATATCTCAAATATTCGGGAAGCCGGCTTTAATTATTCAAGTTTATATGATTCTATTAGGTTGAAAAATTACCAATTGAAGTTTGTGTTAAACGCCGCACATTATTTTCCTGTAAAGAAAAATAATGCTGTTAAACTAGCGCTAAATTTCGGTTATTATAATAGCCCTGTCATTTTTAAAAACGATTTGTTTCAAATCGGCGGCTTTAAAACACTCAGAGGGTTTGATGAAGAAAGTATTTATGCTTCTTCCTATGCAGTAATTTCAATGGAGTACCGAATTTTACTTTCCTTGAATAGTTACATTGCCTCTTTTATCGATTGGGCGAGAGTGAATAAGAGCTATCAGTCAATTTCAAGCTCCGATAATTTTATTGGTGCCGGAATTTCTATGATTTATGAAACCAAAGGCGGATTATTGAACATCAGCTACGCCCTTGGAAAAAAAGAGAATCTCCCCATTAATTTGAGAGACGCATCGAAAATTCATTTTGGTTATATTAATTACTTTTAAAAAAGTTCTTCAAACCATATTACTTTTGCAAAAGAAATTTAATTCCGTGGTCAGATATTTAGCTTATTTAACGATTTCATTGCTTCTCTTGTCTTCATCTTTGAAAGCAGAGCAAACAGATAGTTTACAGATTCAAAAGGACAGTATAATTCTGTTAGATACTTTCAATAAGATTGAAGTTGGTCAGATAAATGGTTTGTTGGAAAAAAACTTTTTTTTTAATAGAAAGAATCAACCCTTTCACCATAACAATTTTGAAAAAAATATTTTTTCAAAAGATGCTCTTTTTTATTTTATAATAGGGTTGTTGTTATCCTTTGGTTTGTTCAGAATGTTGAATAACAAGTACTTTATCAATATCGCTCGGGTATTTTTTAACAGTACACTCAGACAAAGTCAATTGGTAGATCAGTTGTTACAGGCAAAGTTACCCTCACTTTATTTGAATCTTTTTTTTGTAGCTGTTTCCGGCTTTTTCATTTTCTTAAGTCTGTTTAGTTTAAATAAAACCCAACTCGATGATTGGCGATTGCTTTTACTTTGCATGACATCTGTAATGATAATCTATACAGTTAAATTTATAACATTGAAATTCTTCGGTTGGCTTGTTGATTGCAGAAGTGAAGCTGACAATTATATTTTCATTGTTTTCTTGTTAAATAAAATATTAGGTATATTGCTTTTACCAATGATTTTTATCATGGCATTTGCAGACAATCAACTTTTTGCTATCACAATGGTCGTTTCCTGTTTTACAATTGGAATAATGTTTTTATTAAGATATTTCCGAACATACAATTCGCTGAGGTATAACTTGAAAGTTTCTCGCTTGCATTTCGCTTTATATGTAATCGGAATTGAAATCTTGCCGATTTTCCTGATTTATAAACAGGCTATGATATTTCTAATTAAAAAAATGTAATTTTGCACTTTCATTGGACGATATAAGTATGGCAAAAAAAATTGAAAAAAAGACCACGGTCACAAAAAACGCTCCTAAAAAAATACTTATAAGCCAACCTAAACCGGAAGGTGTAAAGTCTCCTTATTACGATCTTGCGCTTAAATATGGATTGATTTTAGATTTTTTTCCATTCATCAGTGTCGAGCCAGTTCCATCAAGAGATTTTCGGAAACAAAAAATTGATATTGCAAATTATTCAGCAGTCATATTTACAAGCAGAAATGCTATTGATCATTTTTTCCGAATCTGTGATGAAATGAAAATATCCATTTCACAAGACACAAAATACTTTTGCATAACCGAGGCTGTTGCACTATATCTACAAAAATTTATTCTATACAGAAAAAGAAAGGTTTTTTATGGAGCAGATGGTTTGAACAAAAGTTTGTTTGATGTAATCAACAAACATAAAGACAATGTAAAGTTTCTGTACCCATGTTCAGAATCTTTTGACAGCGAAATCACCAATTGGCTTAAAGCGAATAAATGTGAATATGCAACACCTGTTCTGTATAAGATTGTTAGTAACGACATCAAAAATATTATAGCAAGGAAATACGATGTCATTTGTCTTTTTACACCGGGAGGGGTTAAAAGTTTGATGGAAAATTTTCCAAAATTCAAACAAAAGGAGACAAAAATTGCCGCTTTTGGTGCAAATACTTTTAAAGCCGCAGAAGATGCTGGAATTACTTTGGATATTAAAGCACCTATGCCTCAATCTCCCAGTATGGTTAGTGCTTTAGAAAAATACCTCACTTCAACTCCCAATAAAAAATAGCTTTACGCTATTGATTTTTTTCATTTCCCCAAAATGCTATTCATTTTAATTAGCATTGATTTTATCACATTATTTATGGATAACCAATAATCATGATGCCGATGCCAGTACTAAAAAATGTTTTAGGTAAGGAAAAAAGTCTCTATTTGTTGCAACATGCGACAAATCCCATACACTGGCAAACTTGGAATAAAGAAACTTTACAACTTGCTAAGGAATTAGAAAAACCTATCCTTGTCAGCATCGGTTATGCAGCTTGCCATTGGTGCCATGTAATGGAAAAAGAAAGTTTTGAAGATATGGAAGTGGCTTCCTTTATGAATGATAATTTCATCAATATAAAAATTGACAGAGAAGAAAGACCCGATTTGGACCAAATTTATATGGATGCATTGCAAGTGCTAACAGGAAATGGAGGGTGGCCATTGAATATTTTTTTAACACCCGAGGGGAAGCCGTTCTTCGGAGGAACCTATTTCCCTCCAACAAGAACCCACCATCATGCCTCTTGGATAGAAACACTTCGGTTTATAAATGATATTTGGAACAACAGAAGATCAGAGGTTGAAGTTCAGGCAGAAAAGCTATACGAACATCTAAAATCTTCTGGTCATTTTTTATTTAAAAATAACATTGAAATGGATTCAGTAGAATCTCTTTTTGACAAAAACTATTTTTCTGAGGTTACAACAAAAATTTTAAACAAGGCAGATTTTCAAAATGGCGGGTTTGGAACAGCACCCAAATTTCCGCAATTGTCTTCAATACAATTACTCTTGAATTTATATTATCATAACGGTAATGAACAAATGTTGCATCATTCCGTTTTTTCTCTCAAGCAAATGTTGCAGGGAGGCATTTACGATCAGTTGGGTGGGGGATTATCAAGATACAGCACAGATGAGCATTGGCATGTCCCCCACTTTGAAAAAATGCTGTATGACAATGCCTTGCTTATTCAAGTGATGTGCGACGCTTATCAAATCACAAATGATCCTTCTATTAAAGACGCTATTGAAGATGTCATTAACTTTTGCATCAGAGACTTGAAAAGTCCAAAAGGTGGTTTTTATACTTCTATTGATGCAGACAGCGAAGGAGTAGAAGGAAAGTATTATGCCTGGACAAAAAGTGAGATGAATAATATTCTTCAGGAAAATACAGATTTGATATGCGATTGGTTTGGAGTATCGGAAAAAGGAAATTGGGAAGGAGTAAATATTTTAAGGACTTCAAGTGATATCCGAGAATACGCTCTATCAAAAGGAATAAAAAATGACGATCTGATTTTGCGGTTGAAAGAAGCGAGAAAATTACTGTTGGAATACAGAAATAAAAGGATAAGGCCGTTAACCGATTCTAAAGTATTATTGAACGGAAATGCAATGATGATTACTTCATTATGCAAGGCTGCGGCTGCTCTTGAAAATGAACAATTCCGTATTTATGCAGTAGAGTTATTTGAATTTATCAATGAAAAAATGAGTAAAGAAGGAATGCTTCTTCATTCCTTTTCAGACCAGGAAAATCCCCAAATCGCTTTCTTGGATGATTACGCTTATTTAATTCAGGCATCCATTCATTTACAAGAAATAACCGGAATGGAAAAATACCTTTATCATGCTAAAAATCTTACTGAGTATGTGATTGCTAATTTTCAGGATGAAAATACCGGTTTCTTTTTTTACACAAATAAATTAATGAATGATGCCATAATTAGGAAAATAGATTCTTATGATGCCCCAACCCCTTCGGGAAATAGCGTGATGGTTCAAAATCTCCGATATCTTGCTGTTGTTTTTAACAATAAACAATGGTCTCAACTGGCAGAAAACATGTTATTGAAAATGTCAGCTAGTATAAAACAATTTCCTAGTTCACTTAGTAATTGGTGTTGTAGTGCATTGAATTTTCAATTTGAGCAGGTCGAAATTATCATTACAGGAACTGAAACGGATGATCAACGTAAAAAAGCTTTGTCCATATTTATTCCCAACAAAATACTATTGTCAGCAGAAAAAGAGACCGATATAATATTAACAAAAAATAAGAATTATGCTCAAAAAGCACTGATTTACCTTTGTAAAAACAATCATTGTTTCAGTCCTGTTGTGGATTTTAGTGATATTTCAGATTTTCACTTTGGTTTAACATTTTCAGTGGTAAAAAAAGAATAATTTGCATTTCGAGTGTGGGTCAATATTTTGAATCGAATCTGGTTTTTTATTCGGTGAATTATTTATTGCTTTTTCACTTGAACATTTTATATTTGCGAACTCTTATTCAAAGCAGAAAAAATGATAAATCGTATTATCAGCTTATTAGCTGTATTTTTATTGGTATTTACCTTCAATAGTTGTACTATGCTCGGAGGTAAAAATGGCTCAGGTGGATCCTACCCGAATGATGGTCAGTTACACGGAGTTCCACAAATAAAATCATGGACTTCTACTAGGCCTTATGGAATGGTGTACGTACCGGGGGGAATGTTTCATATGGGACCAAGTGATGAGGACATCAATTATTCTTACACAGCAACAAACAAAGCCGTTTCAATAAGTGGCTTTTGGATGGATGCAACCGAAATAACCAATAATGAATACAAGCAGTTCACCAACTGGGTGAGGGATTCCATCGCCGCTAAATTAATGGGATATGTAAAGCAAGGACAAGATGGAAACGAATACATCGATTGGAATAAGGCAAGAAATATTAAATGGGGTGATAAATCAGTCATTGAAAAAATTGATGCTATTATTGTTACACCTGACAATAGAATTTTCGGAAAAAAAGAATTAGATGCTGCCAAATTGGTATTTCAATCTGAAGTATTTGATTACAAGGCTGCTGCTCAAAACAGAGATGTTACTGTTCCAAGGTCTGCCTTTATCGTAAGAACAAAAACCCCCGTATATCCTGATACCATTTGTTGGGTAAGAGATTTTGCTTATGCCTATAACGAACCAATGGCTAAAAGTTATTTCAGTCACCCTGCTTATGGAAATTATCCTGTGGTTGGTGTGAATTGGAAACAAGCTACTGCTTTTTGTGAGTGGCGTACACATTTAATGAACTCCTATTTGGAGTCAAGAAAAAAATTAATTAATCCTGATTTCCGTCTTCCAACGGAAGCTCAATGGGAATATGCAGCAAGAGGAGGAAGGTCACAGGCTCAATACCCTTGGGGTGGACCATATTTAAGAAATAAGAAAGGATGTCTTTTAGCTAATTTTAAACCTGGAAGAGGAAATTATGCTGAAGATGGTGCTTTATATACAGTTAGAGCTGATGCCTATTGGCCAAATGATTTTGGTTTGTATAATATGGCTGGAAATGTGGCAGAATGGACTGCATCCTTATATTATGAGGGAGCTGGGGTATTTGAACACGATATGAATCCTGATATCCGTTGGAATGCTAAAGAATCAGACCCTCCAAGGATGAAAAGAAAAACCATCAGGGGGGGAAGTTGGAAAGATGTAGGTTTTTTCCTTCAAACCAGTACCAGATCTTATGAATACCAGGACACAGCGAAATCTTATATTGGCTTCCGTTGTATTCAGGATTTACCCCCTTCATTAAGAAGAAGTAGATAATTCTTTTTTACCAGATATAATAGTTGAAATATTATTCAAACACTAATCTTTTAAAACAAACAATCAAAAACAAAAATCATGTCAGTTAAAATTCCTTCAAATGTGAGTAAATGGATGGATGTTGCTGTTTCTTTAGCAGCTGCAGTCGTAATTTTCGGAGCACTGCAGAAAATTCTTCATACACCAATTGCAGATCTTTTTCTAAAAATCGGTCTATACACCGAAGCTGTAATTTTCCTTTTATATGGTATTTTATATGCAAAATATGAAGCTGTAAAAGAAGATTTTGAAGGTCATGGAGCTGCTGAGCCATCCAATAGTTTGGATGCAATGGATAAAATGATGAAAGATGCAGATATCACTCCTGCAACTTTGAAAAAATTAAGTGAAGGGTTTCAAAAATTAGGAACTACAGTAGCAGGTTTAAATGATGTAACGGATGTTGTTAAGTCTACTTCCGAATTTGGTAATAAAACAAAAGAAGCTACAGCGGCAATGGGTTCAATGTCAACAGCATTTGCAAACAGCGCTGCTACAATGAATACCTTTAGTAATGCTGCTGAAAGCGCTAAAGGATTCCATGAGCAAGTACAGGTTCTTACCAAAAATCTTGGTTCATTGAATACGATATATGAATTAGAATTGAAAGAAAGCAATAGTCATCTGAAAGCGCTTAATTCATTCTATGGTAAATTGGCAGAAGCAAGTCAGTCTATGATGAGCAGCGTTGATGATGCTAAAAAGGCTAAAGAACAAATTGCAGCATTGGCTGGAAACCTAAGTAAGTTGAATACCGTTTATGGTAACATGCTAGGTGCTATGCAAGCTAAGTAATATATACTGAGCTTAGTTATTTAATTCTAACAATATTTATTCAAATAATAATCTAACGAATCATGGCTTTACCGAAAGAGCCCAGGCAGAAAATGATTAATTTGATGTACTTGGTGCTTACCGCACTTCTTGCATTGAATGTGTCATCAGAAATTTTAAATGCCTTCAAGGTTGTAGACAAAAGTTTAGTTACTTCAAACGACAATTTAAGTTCTGCCAATACTACTTTATACACATCATTAAAAGCTAAGTTGGCTGATCCAATGACTGCTGAAAAAGCTAAACCTTGGTACGAAAAAGCAGAACAAGCTAAGAAGCTTGCTACTGAAATGGATGGATTCCTAAATCAATTAAAAACCGACTTAAAAAATGAGTCTGGTTTTAAAATTGTTGACATCGACGGAAAAAAAGTGGAAGAATTCAAAGAAGATGATCTTGAAGCCGCTACTAGACTTTTTGGAGATGGAGATGGCGGAAAGAAAAAAGGAAAAGAATTAGAACAAAAACTGAAGGACTTCAGGGAAGCAATGTTAAATATTGACCCTTCAATCAGAAAAGAATTTGAACTTACTTTTCCTGTAGATATTTCTAAAACAATTGGACAAGATGGAAAAGAGAAAGATTTTACCACAGCGTATTTTCACATGACTCCAAGTGTTGCTGCTCTTACACTATTAAGTAAGTTTCAAAACAACGTAAAAAATGCTGAGAATTTAGTGGTTACATATTGCCATAACCAAGTAGGAGCTGTAAAAGTTGTCTATGATCAATTCGCAGCTTTGGTTGGACAAAGTTCTAATTATGTAATGCCTGGTGAAGAAGTTGAAATAACTGCAGGTGTGGGTGCTTATAGTAAAGCAGCTCAGCCTCAGATTTCAATTGGTGGTTCATCTGCAGCTGTAGGACCTGATGGTCGTGCCAGCTATAAGTTTAACGCAAGCGGATCTGGTTCAAGATCGGTACCTGTAAATGTTACCTATACAAAACCGGATGGCACAAAAGAAACCAAAACTTTTGATGTAAAATACACCGTTGGAACACCGGGTGGTGCAGCGGTAATGCCTGATAAAATGAATGTATTTTACATTGGCGTTGATAATCCTGTAACAATTGGTTCACCAACTGGATGGGATAAAACAACTGTTTCAATTACCAATGGAACAATTTCAGGACAAGGATCAAATAGAATCGTTAAACCTGCAGCAATGCCAGGTCAAAAATCAGTAATTACTGTAGTAGCGGATAAAAAATCAAGCACATTTGAATTTAGATTAAAGCCTATCCCAAGTCCAATTTTTAAAGTAGGATCAGGAAAGGTAAGGATGCCATCTATTGAGTTTAAAAGTCAAACTGCTTGCAGAGCTGAACTGGAAAACTTTGATTTTGATATCAGGTACAATGTTGTAAGCGCTACTGTTTACTTCTCTGGTGCAAACTTTCCGAATGTGAAAACTGCCTCTTTGCAAGGAAACAACCTAGCTCCGATTTCATCTTTTATTAGTATGTGCGGACCCGGTTCTGTAATTACATTTGACAATATCAAAGTACAAGGACCAGATGGTACAAGAACAATAGATGGTAAGTCAATTGCTCTTTACTAAAGTTATAGCCAAGCCAAGGCGTTAATATTATAATAGTATAAAAATGAAAATTATTAATTTAAAGTATCTGTTATTCGGTTTGTTGTTTTGTATGATGACTAATATAGTCATTGCACAAAAAGCAAAAAGAGGTACCAAAAAAACTTCAAAAGCTAAAACAACTGCGAATATTCAGACTACTGAACCGGCAGTTGACTCAAGTGCTATTCTTGCTGCAAAGGCAGCCGAAGAAACACCAGTAGTTAAAAACGATAGTTTGCCCATTAAATTAGTAAAAAGATCATTGAGGGCCGATGAAGCAGTAGAAACAGGTAGTTTACACGACAGAGTTCCATTGGCGTACGAACATTTAAGAGCAGATGACGCTGCATTTCGTCAAAAATTAATGCGTGAAATTGATTGTCGTGAAAAAATAAATCTTCCATTCATGTATTCAGCAGATGCTGATGATGGAAACCAGCGTTTTATTTCAATTTTACTTCAGGCAATTCAAGATGAATCAGTGACTGCATTTTCAGATGATAGATTTACAACACCAATGATCAAAGCTGAGGTTGCGAAAATGGTTGCGGGAGAAGAGATTGACGTTCCTATTTATGATACATTAGGTCAACAAGTTGGATCACAAAAGAAACGCAACGATATTAACTTGGATTCATTTTATAAGTATCATTTAAAAGAGGAAGTGATTTTTGATAAAGAGAGTTCTCGACTGTTTTGGAGAATTTTAGGTATTGCACCAGTAAAGAATGTCATAACTTCTGCCGGTATTGATTTAGGGCCATCTGAATTGTTCTGGGTTTATTATCCAGATATGCGTCCTATTCTTGCAAAGTATGAAGTATACAATCCTAAGAATTTATCAGCACGATTAAGTTGGGAAGAATTGTTTGAAAACAGAATCTTCTCTTCTAGAATCATTAAGACCACAATGGATAACCCCAGAGATCTCTTAATTGCAAGTTATCCAGGGTTAAAAGACAATGGATTGTTTCAATTGTTTGAAGGTGAAACTGTGAAAGAGAAAATATTCAATTATGAGCAAAATCTGTGGAGTTACTAATAATAACAGCGTCTAAAAAATGCTTCAATAATAAAGCCCTTTCTGAAAAGAGAGGGCTTTATGCTTAATTCAAAAAATTATTTACACGGCGAAACTGTCCCCGCAACCACAACTTCTGCTGGCATTAGGATTATCAAAATAAAATCCTTTGCCATTTAAACCGTCGCTGAAATCTAATTCTGTATTTACAAGATATAAAAAGCTTTTGAGGTCTGTTACTATTTTAATTCCTTTGTCTTCAAATACTTGATCCATCGGCTTTATCTCATTATCGAAATCTAATTTGTAGCTTAATCCACTGCACCCACCGCCAACAACTCCTACACGAAGAAAATAAGAAGCATCTTCTCCAATACCGGCGTCAGTCATTAGTTGAATGACTTTTGTTTTTGCTTTATCGCTAATATAGATACTGTTTTCTGTTGCTACCATTTCAAGAAAATTTTAGTGAATCACACTTTCTTCAAATTTTATTTTCTCCAAACCATTTTTTTCTCTGTAATCATTGATAGCTGCTTTAATAGCATCCTCTGCCAAAACAGAACAATGTATTTTAACAGGAGGCAAATTCAATTCTTCTACAATAGTCATATTGTCAATTTTCAATGCTTCATCAACACTTTTCCCTTTTAACCATTCAGTAGCAAGAGAGGAAGAGGCAATAGCTGAACCACAACCAAAGGTTTTAAACTTAGCATCTGTAATCATGCCTGTTTCATTGTTTACTTCAATTTGAAGACGCATCACATCTCCACATTCCGGAGCACCAACTAATCCAGTTCCTACATTTTTACTTGATTTGTCCAAAGTCCCAACATTTTTGGGATTTTGATAATGATCGATTACTTTTTCTGAGTATGCCATATTAAGTTATGTTTAGAAGTTATACTTTTTATTTTTAAATTTATTTAGTGAGCTGCCCATTGAATACTATTTAAATCAATACCTTCTTTGTACATTTCCCACAAAGGACTCATTTCTCTGAGTTTAAGTACTGTATCGCTGATAGCTTTGATTGTATAATCAATTTCCTCTTCTGTGGTAAACCTGCTTAATCCAAATCTTAGTGAACTATGTGCTAAGTCGTCACCTAATCCCAGTGCTTTCAATACATAAGATGGTTCAAGTGATGCAGACGTGCAAGCTGATCCGGAACTAAGGGCAATGTTTTTATTAAATCCCATCAATAAACCTTCCCCTTCCACATGCTTGAATGATATATTGGCTACATGAGGTAAACGGTATTGACGATTTCCATTGACGTAAGCTTCTTCTAATGTAAGCAAAGCATTCTCTAATTTATCTCGTAATGCTGAAACACGCTTGCTGTCTGTTTCCATTTCAAGCATACACAACTCGCATGCTTTTCCAAAACCTACGATTCCTGGTACATTTAAAGTTCCGCTGCGCATACCACGTTCGTGGCCTCCGCCATCCATTTGAGCAGTTACTTTAACACGAGGATTTTTTCTTCTTACATACAAGGCACCCACACCTTTTGGCCCATACATTTTATGTGCTGTAAAAGCCATTAAATCAATCCCATCTTTATTTACATTCACAGGTATCTTGCCTACAGCCTGCGTAGCATCTGTAAAAACAAGCACTCCGTGTTTACGAGCAATAGAACTTATTTCTTTGATTGGCATCACTGTTCCAATTTCATTATTGGCATACATGATGGAAATAAGAATGGTAGTTGGTTTAATCGCTGCTTCCAATTCCGCTAAATCGATAAGCCCATCCGGCTGTACGTTCAAATAGGTAACCTCTCCGCCACTTTTTTCAATATGCTTACAAGTATCCAAAACGGCTTTGTGTTCTGTTGTGGCTGTTATGATATGATTTCCTTTTGAGGCATACATCTCAAAAACCCCCTTTATTCCAAGGTTATCAGCTTCGGTTGCTCCTGAAGTAAAAATAATTTCTTTAGGATCTGCTCCAATCAATTTTGCAACCTGCTCTCTTGAGTAATCTACAGCTTCTTCAGCAGCCCAACCAAAAGGGTGGTTTCTACTTGCAGCATTTCCAAAATTTTGAAGAAAATAAGGTGTCATTGCTTCCAATACCCTCGGATCCATGGGAGTGGTAGCATTATTATCCAGATAAATGGGTAATTTTAGCATAATAAAATATAGTTAAGTAATTGTGTTAAGTATAATAACACGAAATTAATATAAAAGGTTTTATTTTGTTTACGAGATTGGCATTATTGCAGTTAATTAACGCATTTCGTAAACATTTTTTTATTTATCATAAAAAAAGAATCGATTTAAAGAAAATTCAAAACACAAGTCCTTTTAAGTAAGCATAAACTTATAGTTATTACAAAAAAATATTAATATATGAATCATCTTGATCACATTGGCATTGCAGTAAAAAATCTTCAGGTTTCTATTCCCATCTTTGAGAAGATTTTAAACACTCCTTGTTATAAAAAAGAAATGGTGGAAAGTGAGCAGGTTCTTACAGCTTTTTTTCAAACGGGTCAGACCAAACTGGAACTTCTCGAAAGTAGTAATGCGGAGGGCGTTATTGCCAAGTTCATAGAGAAAAAAGGAGAGGGGCTTCATCACATAGCTTTTGAAGTAGATAATATTCTTGAAGAAATGGATCGGCTTTCTTCCGAAGGATTTGTATTATTGAATGAAACCCCTAAAAAGGGGGCGGATAATAAATGGGTTTGTTTTTTACATCCGAAAGGAACCAATGGAGTTTTGATTGAACTATGTCAGTCAATCAGGTAATATTATTTACTGTAAAAAGGGATTTGATTTTTTTTCTTCCCCGATGCTTGTCTGCTGCCCATGTCCGCTGTAAACAACAGTATTATCTGGAAGAATAAACAATTGTTCTCGAATGCTCTTTATTAATGTTTCATGGTTCCCTCCCGGCAAATCTGTTCTTCCAATACTCCTGAAAAATAACACATCTCCACTTATTAAAAAATCTTGCTTCGCACAGTAAAAACTGACACTGCCCTTGCTGTGCCCAGGTGTAAAAAGTACTTTTAGTTCATCATCTCCAATATTAATCGAATCTCCTTCTTTTAAAAAATTAAGTTCCCCCTCATAATTTTCAAATGGCATCTCATACATAAGACCACTGACTGGAGCATATTCCAACATTTCTTTTTCCAATTCATGAATCGCAGGAATCAATTGGTATTTTTCTGCTACAAACTTATTGCCAAAGACATGGTCAAGGTGGCAGTGAGTGTTTAATAGCATTTTTGGAACTAATTTTTGTGTGTTAATAAACTGACTAAGCTCATTTTTTTCTTCATCAAAATAACAACCAGGATCTATAATGATGCAATTTTTATCATCATTATACAATACGTAGGTATTTTCTCTTATGGGGCTGAATGTAAAGCTCTTGATGTAAAACATGGATTTGTAAATTGTTTTTAACGATTAATGCGAATCAACTAATTTAGTACTAAATAACAGTATATCAGAATGGCAAAGTTCAGAAGAATTATTTTTATATCCGTAATTTTTATGCTTAACAGCATTTATTCTGTTGCACAGGTTAATGCAGTAGTTTTCGGAAAAAATAAAATTCAGCACGGCAATAAAAAATGGAATTTTTTACAATCTTCTCGTTTTAATGTCTTTTTTTATGACAATGGAGAAGAACTTGCCAAATTTGTACTCCAATCTGCAGAAAAAGAACTGACAAATATTCAAGCAGAAGCTGAATCTAAAATTCGAAAAAGAACCAACATCATCTTATACAATTCTTATAAAGATTATCAGCAAACGAACATCGGCCTTGAAACAGATATCATCAATAATGGAGGAAATACTCAGCTCGTCAATAACAAAATGCTGATTTACTTTGATGGAAATCACAGTAACTTAAAAGTTCGTATAAGACAAGGAATAGCTGATGTATTGGTTAAAAATATTTTATTCGGCGAGGATCTGAGTGAAACGGCCGGAAATCAAACATTGCTCGACCTGCCCAAATGGTATGTGGACGGCTATAAAGCATATTTGGCAGAGCATTGGAACACATCGTTGGATGATGAATTGAAAGGAGAAATACTCAGCGGTGAATATTCAAAATTTTCTCGTTTTGCTTTTGATAATCCAAGACTTGCAGGACACGCTTTTTGGTATTTTATCGAGGAAAAATATAAGAAAGAAAACACCACTTATTTCTTCTACTTGTCCCGAACTTTTAAAAGCATGAACAAAGCAAGCTTACAGATAGCAAAGAAAAAATTCAATGACCTTACCAAAGAATTCATGCAATACCAGGAAGATAAATATACGCTTGATATCTTTCGAAGAAAAAATTATCCCAAAGGCAATTTAATTGATGGGTTTGATGTTACCCCAAGATTGAATTACTATCAATTCAATGTAAACCCAAACAAGAAAAACAGTTCCTATACTGTAACTCAATTCAAAAAAGGAATAATCAGGGTCATATTAAACGACAATGATGAAAAAACAACCATGCTTAAATTTGGAATTTTAAGTCTTGAGAATGAAAGAGATCCTGTGTATCCCTTGACAGCATGGGATCCTAAGGGAACGAAAATAAGTTTGATATATGCAATGAATGGAAAATTGAAATTGATGCTGTATGATGTAATTGCAAAAACAGAGATGTTTACCATTGATTTGACAAATGAATTTGATCAAGTTCAGGATGTAAAGTACATGCTTGACAGTAGAACTTTGTTATTGTCTGCTGTAAAAAATGGTCATACCGATATATTTACTTATGATCTTGAAAAAGAAAAGTCAACTCAAATTACCAATGACGTTTATGATAATTTAGACCCTTCTTTTGTTACTTTCCCCAATAAAATGGGTATCATATTTGTCAGCAACAGACCTTCTGCGGATGCACCATCTTCAGATAAGGTATTGCCCAGCGACAATAAGTTGAATGTTTTTATGATTACCAATTTTGGTGATAAACCCGAATTAAATCAGATAACTCAACTTACGAAATTGAAATATGGAAATGCAAGATTTCCTGCCCAATACAATGTCAATCATTTTACATTCGTAAGTGATGAAAATGGCATTGCAAACAGATACGCCGGTTTTTTTACAACAAAAAAATTAGGTTTAGATACACTGGTATTGATTGGTGATGAAATACTGAGAAATCCTGTTCAATCCGAAATTGACAGTGCTTTAAAGATTCAAAAAAAATCATCTGTAGACTCTATTGCCTATGTATCCATGACGGCGGATTCAGCGTATTCATTCCCCTTAACCAATTATCAAACTAGCATTGCTGAAACAAGAAGTGCAGGTGAACAACGCATTCTCAGCGAAGTAACGAATCAGGATAAACAGAAAAATCTTTACAAATTAAAAATTGATGAAAATGTTTTGGCAAGGAGAAATGTGGCAGCATCTCCAACTGTTTATGCAAAAAAAAGAATGATAGAAACAAAGTTTGATAGTTTAAATTTCGCGCAACAAAATCAATATCAGGATAATGTACTAAGCAAAGCTAAATTTTACAGATACAAGCCGATTAAATTTTCAGCTGACGGCGGAGCACTTGGATTAAACAGTAATATTCTTTTCAATAAATATCAGTTATACGGAAACGGTTCAGGCCCAATTAAACTAAACAGCAACTCTTCTTTCAATGGGTTGATTTCATTAAGTACTTCTGATATGTTGGAAGACATTCATTTTTCTGGAGCATTTAAATTAGGGGGTGATTTTAAAAACAACGAATGGCTTATTAATTATCAAAACGTTAAACACAGATTGGATTTTGGAAGCATGGTTTATCGAAATGCAACGAGTACTGGTGCTGTAATTGTAGATCAATCCGGAAATATTATTGATCAATATCCGGCAAAATTAATCACCAATATTTATCAGGGGAATATCAACTATCCTTTTGATAAAGCGAGAAGCATAAGACTCACAACAGGTATCAGGTCCGATAATTTGGCTGTTTCAACATTGGATCAGTTAAGTGCATCCATTGAAAATCAACAAACATATTATTCTCTGTCTCATATTGAATATGTGTATGACAATACGTTGATCAGGGCATTGAATATTTGGCAGGGTCTGCGTTATAAAGGATATGTGGACTGGAACCGTCAACTTGACAACAAAAGAAGTGTTGGTTCAAACACATTTAATTTCGGTTTTGAGTCAAGATATTATTATCCTATTTACAGAAATTTTATTTGGGCTGGTCGTGCAGCGGCAGATTTCAGTTGGGGAGATCAAAAGCTCATTTATTATTTAGGAGGCGTGGATGGATGGTTGATGTTTGGTAACAATGTAAAACCTGGAACAACGAGACAAAGATATTTCAATGCAAAAAACAGACCCGACAACGATCAAACTTATGCTTTTCAAACATTGGCAGTAAACATGCGCGGGTTTATTCAAAATGCTGCTAACGGAAACAATGCCGTGGTATTAAACAGCGAATTCAGATTGCCTGTATTATCTACCTTTTTTGACAAAACCATCAACAATCCATTTTTGAGAGATTTACAATTAACCCAATTCATAGATCTGGGAACTGCCTGGAATGGAGCTTACAAAGGAATGAAGCGCCCAGAGACAACATTTACGAATGTTGGTGGAACACCTGCAGGTTTTGTTACTGTTAAACAAAAGTTAGGTGGCGTTGGTCCGTTTATTGGCGGATATGGATTTGGAGTAAGAAGCACCTTTTTCGGTTACTTTGTTAAATACGATGTATCATGGCCCATGAGTACATTTTTTAAAGGCAGAACTATTAATTATGTATCATTAGGTCTTGATTTTTAAGAGCTCTAATATTCGATACCTTTAACATCAAATATTGTCCAACACTTTTATAATAGTTTTACAAGCGGATTCTATTTCATTATAGGATATATTCAATGGAGGTGCAATTCTAAGTGCATTGGATGCAAATAAAAACCAATCGGTAAATACACCTTCCTCAATTAATTTGTCAATGATTTTTTTATTCAATTCAAAATTGTCAAATTTCACAGCAATCATCAATCCTTTACTACTGACTTCATTTATTTTAGGGTGTTGCAACAATTGTAAAAACTGATTTTCTTTTTCGAAAACACCTTCCACCATTTGTTCTTCCAATAATACTTTCAAGGAAGCAAGACCTGCAGCACAACATACAGGGTGGCCTCCAAAGGTGTTGATATGCCCTAAAACCGGATTGTTGGTAAGTGAGTACATGATTTTTCTGTCGGCAATAAATGCTCCCAATGGCATTCCGCCACCCAATGCTTTTCCCAGCAATAAAATATCCGGAACAATATCAAATTGTTCAAATGCCCACATTGTTCCGTTTCTGCCAAACCCGCATTGAATTTCATCTAGCACAAGCAACACATTTTTTTCATCACACTTTTTTCTAAGTGCTTTCATCCATTCTTTCGCAGGAACATTCACGCCCGCTTCAGCTTGTATTGTTTCTGCAATTACACAAGCAGTTTCTTCGGTAATCAATTCAAGATCATCCATTGAATTATATTGCAATTGAACAATGCCCGGAAGCAATGGGCGAAATGCCTGTTGCCAATATTCACTTCCCATGATACTAAGTGCCCCTTGGGTACTGCCATGGTATGAATTTTTAAATGATACAATTTGTGTTCTTCCTGTAAATCGTTTGGCAAGTTTCATGGCACCTTCCGTAGCTTCACTTCCACTGGCCGTAAAAAAAACATTGTTCAAAGATGGAGGTAAATGTTTGGTTATTAGGCCTGCATATTCTACTTGTGGATTTTCAATCAACTCTCCATATACCATAATATGAAGGTATTCATCTGTTTGTTTTTTGATGGCATCTACTACTTTTGGATGTCTGTGCCCAATATTGCATACACTGATGCCCGCTATTAAATCGATGTATTCCTTTTCATTCACATCCCACATTTTAGAGCCATCTGCCTTAACAATGTTCAAACATAATGGTGCTGTGGAAGTTTGTCCTACATGATCCAAAAAAAGCTGTCGGTTGTTCATTTTGTTGCTGTTTTCAAATAACTGCTTATCAGAGATAGCAAGTATTGTTGTATTTTTACGCAAGTTATTATTTTGAATTTATAATAAATGCAGATTTCAATCTTAATCACTTCCAATTAAAAAATATGCCAATCATATTTCCTGTAAATGGAATGGAGCCACAAATAGGAGAAAATTGTTTTATAGCTCCGAATGCCACTATTGTGGGGGATGTTACAATGGGTAATCAATGCAGTGTATGGTTTAATGCTGTTATCAGAGGAGATGTAAACAGCATTTCTTTGGGAAATAAAGTTAATGTTCAGGATGGGGCAGTCATTCATTGTACGTATCAAAAAACATCGACCATCATTAAGGATAATGTCAGTATTGGACATAATGCGATTGTACATGGATGTAAAATTGCAGAAAATGTCCTGATTGGAATGGGGGCTATTGTAATGGATAATGTTGAGATTGGAAGCAATAGTATTGTTGCAGCTGGTGCAGTGGTGCTTGAAAATACAATTATCGAATCCGGAAGTATTTATGCCGGAGTACCTGCAAAAAAGGTAAAAGATATCAATCAGGAATTAATCAGTGGTGAGATCAACAGAATAGCCGAAAACTATGTGAAATACAGTGATTGGTTCAAGGACTTAAAATAACTTTAGTGGTTTAAATTTATTTCAGATGAAGAAATATTTCTTTATGGTATTGTCTTTAATAACCTTGTTTGGTTGCGGCGTTTTTAAAGGATCTCAAAAGACGGGTTGTCCTATGAGTGGCGCTGCCATTGGAGCAGAGCGATTGATGTCCAATGATCGAAAAGTATTAAGGGCTGCCAGAAAATCGAAATTCAAGGGAGATATGCCCTACAGAAAACATTGATTGAATAACAATCAATAATTTTTGTCGTTGATTGAATCAAGTATATTTAGATAGCTGACATAACGATCAGTATCTATCGTAAAATCATTTACCCCTTTTTTGATTGCACAATCAGGTTCGTTGATGTGCATACAATTATTAAATTGGCAATTGACCATCATCGTTTTCATTTCAGGAAAATAATGGGCCAGTTCATGCTTATTAATGTCTACCAAACCCATTTCTCGTATTCCGGGAGTGTCAATAATTTTACCGCCAACAGGTAAGTCAAACATCTCAGCAAAAGTAGTTGTATGCATTCCTTTGCCGCTCCAGCCGCTTACATCCTGCGTTTTTAAATGTAACTCAGGAAAAATCCGATTAATAAAAGTTGATTTCCCTACGCCTGAATGTCCACTTAGTAAGGTTGTTTTATCTTTTAATAATTTTTTCAAATCATCTGTTCCTTCATTATCCTTCAAGCTTATTAATACAATTTTATAACCTATTGACTCATACAAATTCCTGATATGCTCTATTTTCTTTTTTTCCTTATCACCCCATAAATCAATTTTATTGAAAACTATAATCGCAGGAACTTGATAAGCTTCTGAAATAACTAAAAAACGATCTATAAAACCTAAAGATGTTTTAGGTTCCTTTAATGTTGCGAATAATAAAGATTGATCAAGATTAGCAGCAACTATATGATGCTGATTTTTATTGTGGGGTGATACCCGGTTGATATAGTTCTTTCTCTCATATATTTCAGTAATAATGGCACTTTCAATATCGTCTTCATTTTCAATTTCAACAATGTCGCCCACTGCAATCGGATTGGTGGAAGTGATATTGTCAATTTTAAATTTTCCTTTTATTCTGACATTAAAAGTATCTCCCGATTTATTTTTAACGATATACCTGCTTCCAGTTGATTTATATACGATTGCCTGCATAATTTAAAATGGGTTATGAAAAATATTTTCCAACAATAGGCATCCTTCTTCCTGACCCAAATGATTTTGATGAAATTCTAATTATAGGACAAAATTGATTTCTCTTGTATTCATTGGTATTTACTAGTTGTAAGATCTTTTCTACTAAATCTTTTTGATAGCCCATTTTTTTGATTTCTTCAGGCCCTTTCATTCTATCTATGTACTGAAATAATATATTATCAAGTAGTTGATAATCAGGAAGGCTGTCACTGTCTTTTTGATTCGGTCTTAATTCTGCACTTGGTTCTTTTGAAATAATATTTGCTGGAATAATTTCAACATTACGGTTCATGTATTTAGCCAATGCGTATACTTGCAATTTATAGCAATCTCCTAATACACTTAATCCGCCTGCCATATCTCCGTATAGGGTTCCATACCCTGTGGCAAGCTCACTTTTGTTGGAAGTGTTTAATAGAATATAACCGAATTTATTGGCAATACCCATGAGTATATTTCCTCTTATTCTGCTTTGTATATTTTCCTCAGCAATATTGAATGGTTTATTATTGAAAACGGGTTGAAGTTCATGTAAAATAGTATTGTATGCTTTTTCAATCGGAACAATTTCATATAATGTTTGAAGGTTATTACACAATTGAATTGCATCACTAACGGAGTGTTCGGATGAATAAGGAGAAGGCATTAAAACTGTCAACACATTATCCTTTCCTAACGCCTCTGTTGCTAATGCTATTGTTAAGGCACTGTCAATGCCGCCGCTGTTACCAACGATGGCTTTACTAAATCCCATTTTAGAAAAATAATCTCTTATGCCGAGTATAATTGCCTTGTAAACAGATTCTATATTGTAAGATGGATCCAGTAAGTCTTTGTGATAATTACTATCTGCTAAAGGAATATTTTTTTTATCTATCGCGTTTTCAATACTTCCATCCTCATTTAAAATGTAAGAGTTGTAATCTTCTTGAAAAGAAATCAATCTTCCAACTAGATTGGCTTTATTATCCAGTACAAGTGAATTGCCGTCAAATACAATTTCTGTTTGACTCCCTACAGTATTGCAATATAAAAGGGGGATCTTATATTTCAATACATTGGCTTTTGCAATGGAAAGACGGTCTGCCTCGTGAGTATAATCGAACGGTGAAGCAGATAAATTTATCATTACATCAGGTTGATGTTCCGACAAAACATCCATTGGAGATGTTTCATACATCTTGTCATTGTTGATATTCCAGATATCTTCGCAAATAGTAACGGCGATCTTTTTTCCTTTGAAAGTGATGATTTTCCATTCTTTCGCAGCTTCAAAATACCTGTCCTCATCGAAAATATCGTACGAAGGAAGGCATGTTTTCTGAACAATTTGTCGAATGGATTTGTTCTCTATAAAATAGGCAGAGTTGAACAGTTTTTTTCCAAAGCCTACATTATTTTGTTGAGGTGCTCCAATTAATATGGCTATGTTTTCAGTTTCTGAAGTTATTTTTTCAATTGATTGATTGCATTCTTGAATGAATTGCTCAAAATAAAGGAAGTCTTTCGGTGGATATCCGCAAATACATAATTCACTGAATACCACTAAATCGGCTTGTTGATTTTTAGCAAGATGGATGGCATCAATTATTTTACGGGTATTGCCTTCAATATTGCCAATGTGATAATTTTGTTGTGCTAAAAAAATTTTCATTTGGTGTTAATATAATGTAAAGTATCAATTACCAGCAAACAAGCATTAATCAAATCATACAGGTATAAGTTACTTTGATTTATCTTTACTCGCTTTTTAATTTCTAAATTAATTGTAAAGGTAAATAAATTGTATGCGTTTAATAATAAGTTTTATTCTGTCATCTCTTATATTTTCTTGCACCGATTTTAATAGTATGCCGGATGTTTCTGATATAAAAATCAATATAAGTACACAGCGTTTTGAAAAAGATTTTTTTTCAATGGATACCGTTCAAATAGAAAAATCAATTCATCTGTTGAATTCCCGTTATCCTACATTTTCATCCAACTTTTTAAATACAATTCTTAATATAGATCCCACTTGGGGAAAAGACACCTGCGAACAGTATATAAAAAACTATATTTCCTCTTATCGAAAAATATATGATTCTGTTGAAAAAATATTTGGAGATTTTAGTAAGACTGAAAATCAAATTAAACAATCTCTTCAATATCTTAAGTTCTATTTTCCTACATACAAAGCACCTTCAAAAGTCATAACCTATATTGGACCATTGGATGGTTATGGTGATATCATTACAGATGATGCTTTTGTAATAGGACTTCAGCATCATTTGGGTAGAAACTCATCATTTTACAATGATACAAGGCTGCTAGAAACTTATCCTAGCTATCTTATTTTTCAATTTACTCCTGAACATATAGTCATCAACTGTATGAAAAATGTTTTGTCTGATATGAATCCTGATGTAAAATCGGAATCTGCTCTTCACATTCAGATGATTGAACAGGGAAAGAGATTGTATATTCTTGAAAAGCTTATACCAGACGCAGACCCATCCGAAATAATCGGTTATTCTGAAAATCAATTAAAAGATTGCTACAAACACGAAGCAGAGATTTGGAGTTTGTTTATTCAAAATGACTTATTGCAAACAATAGATAAAAACCTTATCAAAAATTATATTGGAGAAAGCCCCAAAACACAAGAACTAGGTGAAAATGCTCCCGGAAATATTGGTGCTTTTGTTGGATGGCAGATTGTAAAAAAATTCATGAAAAAGAAGAGTGATACAAAACTGCTGGATTTGATGAATATGGATGCTGAATCGTTATTTGAAGCAGCGAAGTATAAGCCTTGATTAGGCAAATTGAACTTTTCCCTCAGCCGACATAACCGGTTTTTTTCCCAATGCTTTCATGGTTCTAAAATGAGAGGCCAATGCTTTTCCGATGGTTGGATAATAGTTGTAGGGTAAACTAAATTCCTGACATTTTTTTTGAACAATTTTACTAATAGCAGGGTAGTGAACATGGCTAATTTTTGGGAAGAGATGGTGTTCGATTTGAAAGTTCAGTCCACCAACAAACCAAGAAATTATTTTATTGTTCATTGAAAAATTAGAAGTGGTTTTTATTTGATGTTCAGCCCAGGCTGTTTCAATATGTTTGGTTGTATCTAATGGAACGTGCTCAAACTCTGTGTTTTCAACCACATGAGCCAATTGAAAAACAAATGAAAGTGTTAAACCCATAAAAATATTATACACTAAAAAGCCCAATGCCCATCCTGCAAAACCCCAGATTATTATTGGAACAATTATGAAAAAAAGGAAGTAATATAACTTTGTAATCCAAAAAACCAAGTGATTTTTAAAGCTCATCTTCCAAGCTTCGGTGGTATATATTTTACCGGTAAAATATTTTGAAAAATCCATGAAAAAAATCCAAAAAATAGAAGAGAGTGAATATACAAAGGGAATGTATAAGTGTTGTATTTTGTGCGCAGGAACCCATTTCTGAGTCTCACATTGTCTTATAATTGGACTTTTGGCAATGTCGTCATCTATGCCATCCACATTGGTGTATGTGTGATGAATGATATTGTGTTTTTGTTTCCAAAAAAACGCATTTGCTCCCAACCCATTTGATCCTATCAATCCAATAAAGTCATTGAATTTGTTACTGGTACTGTAGCTGCCGTGATTTGCATCATGCATAACACTAAATCCAATACATGCAGAAAGAAATCCGAAGAGCGCAGTTAAGACCAATGCAATCAAATTATCCAACTGTAGGGTCATTAAACTGCTATAGATTGCAATTGCAGATCCAATTAAAATAACAGACTTCAAATAAAGTCTGTAGTCGCCGGTTTTTTTAAAATTATTTGATTTGAAATAATCATCAACTTCCGATTTTAAACTTTGAAAAAATCGATTATCGTTGTTGTTGAAGGTTAATTTGGACATAGATTCAATTAATGTATGGTACAAGTTAGACAATCTAATTTAAGAAAACGCAATATTGTAAAAAATGTAGATAATTTTTAACAAGCAATATAAAATGTGCAAAAAAATGTTGAATTAGTTCAATTTTGAAGGAACCTCTAACATGAATTCAGGAATGATAGCTTTAAAAGTCGTTTTATTTTGAGCATTTTCCATTAAGTAATTTCCATGCATTTTACCGATTTCACTCTTTAAAATACAACTACTGATATATTGATACGACTCGGTTGGAAAAATCAAAGGCTGATTGCCAACAACGCCTTCTCCCTCCACTTCTTTGGAAGATCCATTGCTGTCTAAAATAAACCAATGTCTTCTCAATAATTTTACGGCGAAGCTGTTGTTGTTGGTAATGATTATTTTATATGCAAACAGATATTCATTATTAGCTGGATTGCTGTATTCAGATTGATAGAATGTCTCTACTGCTATATTGATGCCCTGTGAAATGGTGGAACTCATTGATTTTTATTGATTAGTTGAAATTATTGAAAGGCGCAACTCATTTTTTTACTTGAGCGTACCCATTTTTTAATAACCATTGTATCACTTTTTCCCTTTGATCTCCCTGAACAAGCATTTCGTTGTCTTTTGCTGAACCGCCTGTGCCACAGAAATTCTTCAGTTTTTTAACAAGCTCTTCCCTGTCGGCTTCTTTTCCAATAAACCCTTCAATCATAGTGACCGTTTTTCCGGCTCTGTGTTTGGTTTCGAGTCTTATTTTTAATTTCTGTTCACTTGGAAGAAGTGTAACAATATCATTCTGTTCTTCTTCTTCTATTTTAAAATCAGGGTTGGTAGAATAAATAATACCTGAGCTGTTCTTTTTGTTTTTCACGGTTAAGAAATTTAAACGGTGATGGCTTTTAAACTTAAATCAATACCTGTTGCATGATGAATAATGGCACCACTAGATATGAAGTCAACTCCTGTAGCGGCATAATCTTCCAGATTATCAAAATTAATTCCCCCACTAGCTTCTGTTTCAAATTTCCCATCAATAATTGATAATGCAGTAATAATATCTGAAACATTGAAATTGTCGAGCATGATTCGATCAATTTTGCCTGTTGAAACAACTTTCATTACATCTTCTATACTTCTTGTTTCCACTTCTATTTTCATGCCGGGCTTTACGGTTTGAACATATTCATAAGCTAAGTTGATGGCTTTTTCAATAGAACCGCAATAATCGATATGATTATCTTTTAGCATTATCATATCGTATAGCCCATATCTATGATTTTGTCCACCACCAATTTTCACTGCCATTTTTTCAAGCAGTCTGAAATTGGGAGTAGTCTTACGCGTATCTAATAATTGGGTTTTATAGCCTGCAAGCTTCTCAATATATTTTTTTGTTAAGGTTGCAATTCCACTCATTCTTTGCATGCAATTTAGTACCAGTCTTTCAGCTTTAAGTATTGTATGAATGGGAGCGTGCACTTCAAAAGCATTGTCCCCAATAGAAATAGTTTGCCCATCCAATAAAAATGGTAAAAATGTAATGGAAGGATCCAATTGTTTGAAAATTTTTTCTGCAACCTCAACGCCAGCAATGATGCCATTTTCCTTTACTTTAAGTACGGCTTTTCCCTTAGCAGATTTTTCAATACAACACAAAGTGGAATGATCGCCGTCACCCACATCTTCCTGAATTGCGTTCTTAATAAGAAATTCTAATTGAAGTTCTTTTTCCATATATACAAATCTACGTATTGAATTTAAAAACGGGTATTTATTCACGATAAAAAAATCTTCTGATTAATTAACTGCTAAATACTTCATTATTCTTTTATTCTCTCGACACAAATATTTAGTTTTACAATATGGAAAATAAAAAGGTCATACTCATAATTATGGATGGATGGGGTTTGGGAGCAGTAAAAGAAAGTGATGCTATTCAGCACGCAAAAGTTCCATTTGTAAGTTCATTATATCAAAAATATCCAAACACTACATTGGTTACTTGTGGCGAAGCCGTTGGGTTGCCTCAAGGACAAATGGGAAACAGTGAAGTGGGGCATTTAAATTTGGGCGCAGGCAGAATTGTATACCAGGAATTGCAACGCATCAATGTAGCCATTAGAGAAAATGAGTTCCAAAAAAACGCAGCCCTGCTTAATGCAATTCATTATGCAAAAGAAAACAACAAAACGCTTCATTTGATGGGGCTTGTTAGCAATGGTGGAGTTCACTCTCACATTAATCACTTGAAAGCCATATTGGATACTTGCAAGCTGAATCAATTCTCAAATGTGCTGATCCATGCTTTTACAGATGGCAGAGATACAGATCCGAAGTCAGGCATTCATTTTATAAGCGATTTGCAGGAATACCTTAACAAATCAGTTGGGAGTATTGCTACCATTTGCGGAAGATACTATGCTATGGACAGAGACAAAAGATGGGAGAGAGTGAAGATTGCTTATGATGGAATGGTGCATGGAACAGGAACAAGTACGGATGATTTAATCGAGGGAATCAAGCATTCTTATGAAACGGGCGTAACGGATGAATTCATTAAGCCAATGATCAATTCAAAATTAAAAAAGACATCAATTGAAAATGGTGATGCAGTAATATGCATCAATTTCAGAACTGACAGGTGTCGTGAAATTACAGAGGTACTCACTCAAACAGATATGCCGGAATATGAAATAAAAAAAATGAATTTGCATTATACCACCATGACTCAGTATGACCATAAGTATCAAGATGTTCATGTTGTTTTCGAAAACGATGATTTAAAAAATACGTTGGGGGAAATTATTTCTGCAAAGGGTAAAACGCAATTAAGAATTGCCGAAACAGAAAAATATCCGCACGTTAGTTTTTTCTTTAGTGGCGGAAGAGAAAATCCATTTGAGGGGGAAAAAAGAATTATGATTCCCTCTCCCAAAGTTGCTACTTACGATTTGATGCCGGAGATGAGTGCAAAAGAAGTGACCGATGCAGTTATTGATGAGATTACCAAATCCAAACAGGATTTTATTTGTTTAAATTTTGCAAATGCAGATATGGTTGGCCATACGGGTGTTTGGGATGCAGTAATTAAAGCAGTGGAAACAGTTGATAAATCTGTTGAAAAAGTTGTAACCGCCGCTTTGGAAAATGAGTATATGGTTTTTTTGACTGCAGATCACGGAAATGCCGATTATGAAATAAATGCCAATGGTACTCCCAATACAGCTCATACTACTAATCCTGTTCCATTATTTTTAATAGACAATAGTTGGAAAGGAACATTAAAAAAAGGAAAGCTGGGAGATATTGCCCCTACAATTCTGAAAGTAATGAATATAACAATACCGGAAGAAATGACCGGATTTGTTTTAATTTAAATTTGTCAAACATTTCATTTAGAATTTAACTGAATCAATTTAAAATGATGCAGTTACATTGAAAGAACTATAACTGTATTGTAAAATAAACAATTTTGTTTGTGATAATTAGATCATTATATTTTCTGTTGTTTTTGGTTATTTGTTCTTGCAACAATACCCCAAATAATAAAACAGCTAAAATTCAATCATCGGAAGAAAATGAAGTTTTCTTTCCTGTTACCGAATTTTTAAAAGGCCAAATTGCTGAAATAAAAGACAAAGGAATTACCCCTTTGAGGTATTTTATAAAACGAGATAAGATTGATTCATCATGGTTAAATATGAGCGAATTAAATCAAAATTTTGCTGACTTTTTATTACCGGAAATCGATTCTGTTAAGCTCTCTTCTTTATATAATGCAAAGAGATTTTATGATCAGACACTGAATGAAATTACTTTGACCTACGAAGCAAAGCAATCAGATTACAACAAACAGGTGTGGATGGGATGGAATGTGTACATCAATCCTGAAACAGGAAAAGTTGACCGAATTTATTTAATGAAACGCATCAATGAAAAGCAAACGGCCCAATTAACATGGATTCCATACAAAAATTGTAAGTTGTTGAATCTTTTTGATGATGGTGATACTATTTATGTTGAAAATGAGATTAAGACCAAATGGGATTATTAATTTAAAATGACTGCTGAAGAATTTTCACATCTTTCCAATGAAATACCTGCAATGCCTGGTATCTACAAATATTTTGATGATGCCGGCAATTTGATTTATGTCGGTAAGGCCAAGCATTTGAGGAAAAGAGTCAGCAGTTATTTTAACAGGTCTGTTGATAACAAAAAAACAATTGAGCTGGTAAAAAGAATCCAAAAAATTGAATTTACCATTGTTGATTCGGAAGAAGATGCTTTTTTGTTGGAGAATAACTTAATTAAAGAGTATCAGCCTGTTTACAACATCAATTTAAAGGATGACAAAGGATATCCTTATGTAGTTATTAAGAAAGAAAGGTTTCCGAGAGTATTTATATCCAGAAAAAAAATTTCAGACGGATCTTTTTACTTTGGTCCTTATACTTCCATTGGTGCTGTAATGGAAATGATTTCTTTTATAAAACAAAATTTCCCACTCAGAACCTGCAAGCTAAATTTAACCGAGAACAATATTCGAAAAAAAAAGTTCAAGGTATGTCTTGAATATCATCTGGGGAATTGCAAGGGTCCTTGCGAAGCATTACAATCTCTGGAGGAATATGACGAAGGCATTCAACAATTAATTTCTTTATTAAAAGGAAATATAAAACCTGTTATTCAATATTTTAAAAGTGAAATAAAAAAGCATGTTGAAAATCTTGCGTTTGAAAAAGCAGCAGTTTTACAAAGTAAGGTGAATGGTCTAATTCAATACCAGGCGAAATCAGCTGTAATTAATACCAATACAGGCACTATAGATGTTTTTTCCATTATTGATGATGAGCAAAATGCATTTGTGAATTATTTGTCAGTCAATAACGGAAGTGTTATTCACACAAAAACCATTATCATAGATAAAAAGTTAGAAGAAACGAATGAAGAGATTCTTATTTTTTCTATTGCAAGATTAAGGCAGTTGTTTAGCAGCGAAGCAAAAGAAATAGTTGTTCCTTTCGCTTTTGAATATCCTCAAAAGGAAATAAAGTGTACTGTTCCCAAATTGGGAGACAAAAAAAAGTTACTGGAACTTTCACTTAAAAATGTTCAGTATTTCAAGGAAATGATTGAGGCTAAAAAAAGGCTGCAGCTGCATAAAGAAACCGAAAAGGAAACTGAAGCAATATTACAATTGATTCAAGATGACTTGAAGTTGCCTGCTATACCAACTCATATTGAATGTTTCGATAACTCCAACTTGCATGGTACGAATCCAGTTGCTGCTATGGTTTGCTTTAAGAATGGAGTTCCCAGCAAAAAGGATTACAGGCATTTTAATATTAAAACGGTGGAAGGAATTAATGACTTTGCCTCTATGAAAGAAATCGTATTTAGACGATATAAAAAACTGTTAGATGAATCACTTCCATTACCGCAATTAATTATCATTGATGGTGGAAAAGGACAACTAAGTGCCGCACTTGAGAGTATTGAGGCCTTAGAATTAACTGGGAAGGTTACCTTGGTTGGTCTTGCAAAAAATAAAGAGGAAATTTTCTTTTCGGGTGACAAGGAATCATTGTTACTTCCATGGGACAGTAAAAGTCTTTTAATGATTAGAAAAATAAGGGATGAAGTGCACAGATTTGGCATTACTTTTCATAGAAAAAAAAGAAGTATTGCTGCCATAAAAAACGAATTAGAATCTATAGAAGGTGTTGGTACTTCTACTGCTGAAAAGTTATTGAGAGAATTTAAATCTGTGAAAAAAATCAAAGAACTAAATTTGGAACAACTTGAAAAGTCGATTGGAAAATCAAAGGCTGAAACTGTGTATAATGCCTTGCATCTATTTTTAAAAGATTAGTTTTATTTTGTAAGGTAGTCTTCAAAAGTCTTTTGTTGCAGGGCTTTTGCAGCATTTATATCAAGAATATCAATATGTTCGCTTTGTTCTATCGTGGATTTTCCTACATTGTCAAATATCAAATATTTTTTTGGCTGTACAAATCCGAATCCGTTATTGAAAGAGAAGTAAGCCCATTGTTTTGATTGTTCGCTTAGCATATTTTTACTCCATTTGAAATTTGTATTAGTGAGTTTTAATTGAGAAAGCAAAGTAGTTGCAATGTCAATCTGAGAAGCGGTGTTGGAAATAATTTCTTTATTTTTTAATAGTGCCCCGCCTAACCAAAGCATTGGAATTTTGAAGTCTTCCAATTTTTTATCTTTTCTTGGTAGCCGGTGTCCATGATCCGCAACAATGATAATGACCGTATTTTTCCACTCAGGATTTTTTTTGTATTCTTTAATAAAATCGGCAATCACAGAATCACTGTAATGAATAGAATTCAGGAACATAGATTCGTCATCTTCTCCTTTAATAACAGCATTTACAGGGGTTTCATAGGGCTCATGACTGCTCAATGTCAGCCATGTTGTAAAATATGGAGAAGGTATTTTTTTCAGGTCTTGTAAAATTTTGTCTTTTATCACCCCGTCATGTGCACCCCACTTAGAGTTTTGATCTTTTGAATCAAAATTCTCTTTACTGATAAAATTTTTAAATCCGCAATCCAACAGATATGATTTCATATTGGCGAATTCGAGTTCACCGCCATAATAGAAAGAGGTGTAATAATTGTGCTCCATGAAAATTTGAGGCAACTTAGGAAGCTTATTCGCTTTCTGAGGTATTTTTATAATGGAAGTGGTCGGTTGTGAAGGGTATCCGCTTAAAACACCTACAATGCCCTTATCTGTTCTGTCTCCCGTTGCATACATATCAGAAAAATAAACTCCCTCATTTTTTAAGTTGTTGAAACCTGGTGTTATTTCAATTCCATTCTTGAATTGGTCAACTACTTTTTTTGTAAGACTTTCCCACACTATAATTATGATATTGGGTTTTTTAGATGAATCAATTAATTGAATTGAATTTGAATTTGAAAATAATAAAGAGTCGGTAATAGTATCAGCCTCTTTTTGGGATAAATAAACAAAGGGATTTTCGGTGTCGTTTAAATGATGTGTAAGTGAATGTAAAAAATTCCATGAAACATTTATAGCGGAAAGGTTTGCAAAATTATTTTCGGAGAAATAAACACTGCTTTGATTGAGAGGCGCCAGCTGAAGTCCGCCCCGAATTGGTATAATCTGTATTGCTGAAAATAAAAGAATCATTCCTGCTTGTTGGAAATTGATTTTTTCATTGCTAAAAACATGCTTTCTATTATTAAGATAAAAATTAAACAACTTCAACACCATCACTAAAGAAATAATCCAAACCACTAAAAACCAAATTACAGGTAAGTGACTTACTGAGGCCCATGCCTCAGAGGGTGATTGTAAGTACTTTAACGGAGAAGCATCCAATCGGTATCCCCAGGCTTTGTAAGCAGGTAAATCACATAAAACTATAATTGAAATCGGTATCAGTATAATGGCGGTGTATATTAAAAGCCAATTTATAATTTGTTTAGAATTACGATAAGTCCCAATAATCAACAAGAAGCAAAATGGAATCAAAATGTAACTTGACATAGACATATCCATCCTTATTCCGTAAAGAAAACTTTTAGTTACTTCAAATATGCCGGTATGTATGGTTTCTTTCCAGGAGTATAGCGTAAAAGCCAAACGGGCTAGTTGAAAAAACAACACCCATCTGATCCAATAGCCAATAGCTAACTTTATTTTAAGATACATCTGTTTTTTTAAATTCAAAATTCAAAACTATAGAATATCAATCATTACTTTATTCTAAAGTTAATTTAATATCTGTCTTTCTTATTTAAAAAATTACCTTAAACAATGTTATATTTATTTTTAATTACTCAGTTAAGTATTAAATTGCACATATTTTTTGTTTATGTGGAGTATTTGTAAAAAAGAGCTTAATCAGTTTTTTAGCAGCCTGACCGGTTATATAGCTATTTCATTATTTTTACTGATAAATGGTATCTTTCTTTTTTTATTAAATGACAGCAGTATTTTTGAAAATGGGTATGCAAGCATGGATCAATTTTTTGATTTGGCGCCATGGGTACTTCTTTTTTTAATTCCTGCTATTTCAATGCGTTCACTTTCCGATGAATTAAAATCCGGGACTTTTGAGTTGTTGAAAACCAAACCATTAAAGCCATTACAGATTGTTACTGGAAAGTACGTATCCATTTTATTGATTGCATTATTTGCCATTATTCCAACTTTTGTTTATGTCATTACAATTAGCCATTTCAATAGTTCAACTTCAATAGATACGGGAGGTATTGCAGGTAGTTATATAGGACTTTTTTTATTGAGTGCAACCTTTGCATCCATTTGTCTTTGTTGCAGCGGCATTACCTCTAATTCGGTGGTTGCGTTTTTGATGGGAGGATTCATTTGTTTGGTTTTTTATTTCGGATTCAATGCAGTTAGTAAAATATCGATATTTCAGGGAACAGTTGATTATTACATTGAAATGCTTGGGATAGATTTTCATTATAAAAGTATCAGCAGGGGCGTGTTGGATACCAGAGATCTTATGTATTTTTTCAGTGTCATCTTTCTGTCACTTTTTATCACTAAAAAAAAGTTGTACAACGAATAGAATGAATTTTTTTAAAAAAATATTGCAAGGAAGTTGGGCAATTTTATTTATAACAGTAATGCTGTTGTTTGCCAATATTTTGGCTTCAACTCATCACAGCAGAATCGACCTTACCAATGAAAAGAGATTTACGTTAAGCAATTCTACCAAACAGCTTTTAAAGAAAATAGAACAGCCGCTAAAAATAGAGGTTTTACTAAAAGGCAATCTACCAAGTGGTTTTAAAAGCCTTGCTTCAAGTACGGAGGATATTTTAAGAGAATTCAAGGAAGAGACTGGAGCTAATTTGTTTTTTCATTTTGTGTCTCCAGATGAAACATTTGAAAATACTGCTGTTACTTTCGCTGATACACTTTCTTCGATGGGTTTTTTTCCTATTAATTTAACCTCACAGTTAAAGGACGGACAAGAACAAAAAATGGTTTATCCTATTGCAATATTGTATTATGAAAATAAAATAGTTCCCATTGAATTGTATAAAGGGAAGACGCCTCTTATTAATTTTCAGGAATTAAGCAGTGCAGAAGCTATGCTTGAATACAACCTATCAAGTGGTATTGCAAAACTCATTCAAAAGCAAAAAGCAACTGTTGGTTATGCCATTGGAAATGGTGAGCCTGTAGATTTGAGTGTTTATGATCTGTCTGAAATAGCCATTCAACCTAATTACACTTTGCAGTTGATAAACATAATGGAACAGCCATTTATCAATCCGAGTTGCAGTGTCTTGCTTATTGTGAAACCAACCATTTTTTTCAGTGATGCGGAAAAGCTTAAAATAGATCAATACATCATGCATGGGGGAAAAGTGATTTTTTTCATTGACAGGCTGAATGCTGAGATGGACAGTTTACAAATTAAAAATGAAGTAATTGCTTTTGATCGGGGTTTGAATTTGGATGACATGTTATTTAAATACGGAGTGAGAATCAATGCAGATTTACTGATGGACCTTCAATGTGATTATTTACCATTTGATGTAAATGGAAATGGTCAGTATGATTTTTTGCCTTGGAACTATTTTCCTGTTTTGGAATCTTCCGGGAATCATCCAATCAATAAAAACCTGGGTTTTGTATCCGGCAGATTTACCAATACCATTGACACAATTCAAACACAAGGTATTAAAAAAGACATTCTTTTACATTCATCGGTAAATGCGCGGACAATTTCATCTCCTGCAATAATAAGTGGCAGGGAGAATGTAGCAGCTCCTGAGGATGAAAAGTATAAAAAATCAACATTGCCTGTTGCGGTATTGATGCAAGGTAAATTTAAATCGTTGTTTGCCAATAGGCTTACAAATTCACTTCGAGATTCTATGAATGAAAATGGAATGACATTTTATACAGAATCGGAGAATGATAATAAAATCATGGTAGTGTCAGACGCTGACATTGTTCTCAATTCTTTTGTAAAGGGAAATCAACCCATAGCAATGGGTATGAATTCCTTTACCTACGGTACTCAAAGAGAATTTCCATTTGCAAACAGGGATTTTCTGTTGAATTCAATTGAATTTATGATCAATGAAAATGGTTTGAGTGAAGCAAAATCCAAGGATTATGTTGTTAGATTGCTTGATAGCAAGAAAGTGAACGAGTCTAAAAGCTTGTGGCAAGCAATTAACTTGGTTATACCTTTAATATTGATTTTGTTTTTTGGTATGGTGTTTCAATGGATAAGAAAAAGAAAATACACAGCTTAGTTTATTATGAGTGCTTCACATATTACTTATATAGTTTTTGGTGTTCTTATACTGTTTGCGCTGGTCTTTGATCTTGGCTTATTGAGCAAAAAAGATGCTGTAATCACTATGAGAAAAGCAATGGTACAAACACTGTTTTGGGTTTTGCTTGCCTTGCTTTTTTTTATATTTCTTTGGTTGGAAGACGGCAGAAAAATCAGTCTTGAATATTTGAGTGCTTATTTAATGGAATGGAGTTTGAGCATCGACAATATTTTTGTTTTTATCATCATTTTTTCATCGTTCAGTGTTAAGGAAAAATTTTACGGAAGAGTTTTATTGATAGGGATATTAATGGCGATCATTTTTCGTGTCATTTTTATAACTATTGGCGTGGCATTGGTAGAGCAATTTCATTGGGTGCTTTATCTATTTGGATTGTTTCTTCTTTATACAGGGTATAAAATGTTTATTACAACTGAAAATGAAGAATTTGATCCGCATGACAGTAAAATTTATAAAGGAATGAAAAGGTTTCTTCCATTGACTTCACATGATGGGAATGGGAAGTTTATTATAAAAGAAAAGGGAAGACCTATTTACACTTCACTTTTTGTGGTCGTTGTTTTACTTGCGGTCATCGATCTTATATTTGCATTGGATTCTATACCAGCCGTTATGGGCATCACAAGAACTAAATTGGTTATTTATACTTCCAATATTTTTGCAGTGCTTGGGTTGAGAAGTTTGTTTTTTCTTTTAAGAGGTGCTGTTTCAAAGTTTGATTATTTGCAACAAGGCATCGCTGTTGTTTTAATTTTTATCGGGGTTAAAATGTTGTCGGAAAAATACTTAGATGAATGGATTAACAAAGATTTTCAAATACTAGTTTCTTTAGTTGTAATAGTACTTTGTATATCTGCTTCAATTCTATATTCTATATATCATCAGAAAAAAGGTTTGCCGAGAGATATAGTAAAAAAATAATTTTTTTCATTGGTCTACACTATCAAAAATATTGCTGAAATTGTTGAAGCTACAATGCTGCAAAATAGTAATGATGCTGTTTTGGAGAACATATTGCTTGACAGCAGAAAAATTATTGTTTCTGAAACATCTCTATTTTTTGCCATTGCAGGAACAAGAAGAAGCGGAGCGTCTTTTATTCCTGAATTGTATAATAAAGGCGTAAGAAATTTTGTTGTAGATGATTTATTGGAAGCTGATTCAATTAGTAAATATCCAGAAGCAAATTTTTTACTAGTTCATGATACTACTGAAGCTCTTCAGAAACTCGCGGAATATCATAGAAATCACTTCCGTTACCCAGTAATTGGAATTACCGGAAGTAACGGAAAGACAATCGTCAAAGAATGGCTGTTTCAATCGCTTCATCTTCAGTATGATATTGTTAGAAGCCCCAAAAGTTATAACTCTCAAATTGGTGTTCCCTTAAGTGTTTGGCAAATGCGTTCTGAAAACAATCTGGGGATATTTGAAGCAGGCATTTCAAAGCCTGAAGAAATGAAGCGACTTCAAAAGGTTATCAATCCGACTATAGGTGTATTGACTTTTATTGGAGATGCCCATGATGAAGGATTTGAAAACCGTACTCAAAAAATTAATGAAAAACTGCAACTTTTTTTACATGCTGAAAGTTTGATTTATTGTTCCGATAATGAGGTTGTGTATAATTGTGTAAACCAATTTACAAGAGAATCAAATAGGAATATCTGTTTATTTTCCTGGGGTAAAGGAAAGAATGCTGACTTAACAATCGCTTCTGTTTCAAAAGCAAAAAATCAATCAACAATCCAATGTATTTATCAAAACGATTCTTTTGGTTTGGTTATTCCATTTACAGATGAAGCGTCTGTTTACAATGCCATTACCTGTTGTGCAGTATTGTTATACCTCGGTAAAAACATTGCTGAAATTATCAATTGTTTAAGTGAAATCAGGCCCTTGGCTATGAGACTTGAATTGAAGCAGGGAAACAATCATTGTACTATTATAAATGACAGCTATAGTGCAGACATCAGCTCTTTGCATATTGCATTGGATTTTCTGTTACAACAGGATGTACACTCCAAAAAAACCTTGATATTGAGTGATGTAATGGAATCGGGTGTTTTCAGCGAAGGTTTGTACAGTCAATTGTCTTCAATAGTCCGATCCAAAAATATTTACAGATTTGTCGGAATAGGTCCCGGAATGATAGCAAATCAAAATGAATTTGATTTTGTAGAGAAAAAACATTTTTTTGAATCTACAGATGACCTTCTGCAATCTTTGAAGGACATAGCTTTCAGTGATGAAACCATTCTTATAAAAGGAGCCAGAATATTTCAATTTGAAAAAATCAGCAAGATTCTGGAACAAAAAATACATGATACCGTTTTAGAGATTAATTTAAACGCCATTAGAAACAACTTAACTATTTACAGACAATTACTTGGAAAGAATGTGATGATAATGGGTATGGTAAAAGCTTTTAGCTATGGAAGCGGTAGTCATGAGATTGCAAATCTTTTACAACACGAAGGTGTTGATTATTTAGCGGTCGCTTATACTGATGAAGGTGTTGATTTAAGGAAATCAGGAATTCGTTTACCTATTATGGTGATGAATCCTTCCGAAGAGAATTTTGACAACTTGATAAAATTTCAATTAGAACCCGAAATTTATTCTTTTAATATTTTGGAAAGTTTTTCTAATTATTTGGATCACCATCAAATAACCAACTATCCCATTCACATAAAACTTGATACAGGAATGCATCGTCTGGGTTTTATGTATGATGAGTTGTCCGTTTTATGCGAGTTCTTACAATCTAAAAAGTCATTTGTAATTAAATCTGTTTTTTCTCATTTGGTTGCAAGTGAAAATAGTAGTCAAGATGATTTTACTCAAAAACAAGCTTTTTCTTTCAATAATATGACTAAGGCTATTGAAAAGGCTGTTGAATACTCGTTTATAAAACATCTTTCCAATTCTGCAGGAATATCAAGACACCCACAATTGCAGCTTGATATGGTAAGATTAGGGATAGGCCTTTATGGAGTTGGAGGTAATATTCAACTTCAAAATGTTACTACACTTACTACAACCATAGCGCAGATTAAAGAAATCAAAAAAGGTGATTCGGTTGGCTATGGAAGAAGCGGTTTATTAATGAAAGACTCAAGAATTGCTACAGTAAGAATTGGTTATGCTGATGGATATTCAAGAAGTTTGGGAAATGGAAACGGTAAGATGCTGATTAATGGTCAACTTGCTCCAGTTATCGGAAACGTATGTATGGATATGACAATGCTGGATATTACCGGTATTGATGCTTCAGAGGGTGATCAGGTGATTGTTTTTGGAGAAAAATTGCCCGTAACAAAGATCGCAGAATGGTCAAATACAATCCCTTATGAAGTATTAACAAGTATTTCTCAAAGGGTTAAAAGGGTATATTTCGAAGAATAACATCTTAAATGAATTTGTTTCTTGCCTCAATCAAATGTATATCCCAATTCCATTGATTAGTTTCCACCCTATCTTTGCAAAAGAATATGAAAAAAATACATGTAATTCTTATAATCTTATTTATTGTTTTTACTGATCAATTATTGAAGTATTATGTAAAAACAAATTTTGAGTTGAATACAGTTAAAACTGTTTTTGACAATTGGTTTCATTTGTATTTCGTAGAAAATCCCGGAATGGCTTACGGCTGGAAATTTGGAGGAAACTGGGGGAAAGTTATGTTGACAACTTTCAGATTGTTAGCAGTTATTTTTGGTGTGTTTTATTTAGGAAAATTGATTCGCGAAAAATTTCATCCAGGGTTTATCATTTGTGCTTCATTGATTTTTGCTGGGGCCCTGGGAAATCTCATTGACAGTTGTTTTTATGGGTTGATTTTTGACAAGGGAATGATATTAAATTCTCAGTTTAATGATTACACAGGTTATGAAGGATTGGCAAGATTATCTAGCAATGGTTATGCTTCTTTCTTACATGGAAATGTAGTGGACATGCTTTATTTTCCGATCATTAGGGGGCATTTTCCTAATTGGGTACCTGGTTGGGGCGGGCAAGAGTTTGAATTTTTTAGACCCATTTTCAATATTGCAGATGCAGCCATCAGCGGAGGTGTAATCAGTATCATTCTTTTTCAAAAAAGATTTATAAAAGAAAAAGAAGTTTTCGTAACGGAAGCTACTGATCATAATAATGTTTCTGAATAGTTTTATCTGATATCTTACAACAATAAAGTACAATAAAAAGAATGAATTACTCTAAACACCTCATCATCGTTTTTTTGACATTGTTTGTTTTTTCTGCATGTCAAAAAGAATTAAATTTTGATTACAGCGCACCCTCAGTGGGTTCATTGCAGGCAAATTTATCTTTTGAATGCGTAGGAGATTCAGTTTATGGCAACTATCAAAAAGATTCAGTGTTGAATTCATCTAATTACATAGATGTTAAAGCGAATGTTACAACTGTAGGAACCTATACGATTCTTTCGGATACAATTGATGGTTTCTATTTCAAAGGTGAAGGAACATTTGGCTCTGTTGGTATTAACAAAGTCAGATTAAAAGGGTATGGTACACCCATTGAAAATGGCCTTTTTCATTTTACCATTTCATACAATAACAGCTTTTGCACTGCTGAAGTATTGGTTCAAGATAATATAAACATCAATGAGGCAGTTATACAACTGGGAGGTCAACCTAATTCTTGCAGTGGCGCTGTTTTATCAGGTACCTATATGCAGACTTTACCTATGTCATCAAATAACAATGCAACCCTAAGTATTACAGTGTTGACAGGAGGTAGCTATTCTATTGCTACTCCTTATGTGAATGGTGTAAGTTTTTCAGCAGCAGGAATTGCTAATTTAGGTGACAATACTTTATTACTAGCGGGAACGGGTACCCCCACTACTTCGGGAACATTTAATTACACAGTAATTTGTGGAAGCAGTACTTGTACATTTAGTGTTACTTTTCTTCCTGCAGCTCCTTCAGCTGTATATTCAATTGGAGGAATAACTGGAAGTTGTAATGCCACGCCACATGGTACTTACACTCAGGGAGTGCCTACTAATTCATCCGATTCGGTTACGCTTACAGTAAATGTTACTTCTACTGGAACCTATCAAATGACTACCGGTGAAGTAAATGGGGTTACGTTTGCTGCAAATGGAGTATTTACTGTAACAGGATACCAATCAGTAACTTTGTATGCATCCGGAACGCCTATAACGGCCGCACCTTATCAGTTTCTTTATACATTGGGTAATGGGTGTACTTTCTCAATACCCGTTACCGGTAATTATATTATTTGCAACTTAGATGGTGTCTTTACAACTTTTAATTATGGTGCTTCTGCAGGTCTTACTTCTCAAGCAGGAGGAACTTTATTGAGTATTGACGGAAGTCAGTTTGATCCAAGTACCAGCGATCCATCGATTAATATTCAAATTTCAAAACCTGGTAGCATAGTAGCGGATTCTATCAATGTAAATACTTCCGGTGTTGCATTAAGCTGTGATTATTATGATGCCAGCAGTATAGATTTCGTGGCTATGACTGGCACAAGTCCCCAAACCAATCCTTTTACCGTTATTATCACTTCCATTACCACTTCAATTCCTGCAAGAATCAAGGGAAGGTTTTATGGTCCTGTAAAAGACAATAATGGAGCGGGTCCGGGGCAAAAGACAATTACACTTGGATATTTTGATTTGCCTTTGAACCAATAAAAAAAATTTGTTAGAAATATTAAAGCCGTTTCAATTGAAACGGCTTTTTAAGTATTAGATTTTTCCGACCATTTTTGATGGAATCACCCATTCATCAAATTCTTCAGGGGTTAGGTAACCCAATTTAACTGACATCTCTTTAAGTGTGGTGCCTTCCTTGTGAGCTTTTTGAGCTATTTCCGCTGCTTTGTAGTAGCCGATTTTTGTGTTTAATGCGGTTACAAGCATCAGAGAATTGTCTACATGCTTTTTAATATTTGATTCAATAGGCTCAATACCGACTGCACACTTATCATTGAAAGAAACACAGCCATCACCAATTAATCTGGCACTGTGCAGAAAATTATAAATCATGACAGGTTTGAAAACATTCAGTTCAAAATGTCCGTTGCTTCCTCCAATCCCTATGGTGACATCATTTCCCATTACTTGCGCGGCAATCATGGTTAATGCTTCACATTGAGTAGGGTTGACTTTTCCCGGCATGATGGATGATCCGGGTTCATTATCGGGTATAAACAATTCACCAATCCCACTTCTTGGTCCGGATGACAAAATTCTGATGTCGTTGGCAATTTTCATCAGGCTGACAGCCACTGTTTTTAAAGCACCATGAGCTTCAACAATAGCATCGTGTGCAGCCAACGCTTCAAATTTATTTTCGGCAGTAATAAAAGGCAATCCGGTTAATGCAGCAATGTGTTTAGCTACATTTTCTGAGTAGTTAGCAGGAGTGTTGATGCCTGTACCAACTGCAGTTCCTCCTAAAGCCAGTTCACTTAAATGGCTTAAAGTATTTTTGATGGCTTTGATTCCATGATCTAACTGAGATACATATCCGCTGAATTCTTGGCCAACTGTAAGTGGGGTGGCATCCATGAAATGGGTTCTGCCAATTTTAACCACATGCATGAACTGCTTACTTTTTTCTGCAAGGGTATTTCTAAGCTTTTCTATTCCTGGGATGGTGGTTTCAATCAATATTTTATAAGCAGCAATATGCATAGCCGTCGGAAATGTGTCGTTGCTAGACTGAGATTTGTTTACATCATCATTCGGATGCAATACCTTTTCTTTATCATTCAAATCGCCACCGTTCAATACATGCCCGCGATAAGCGACTACCTCATTTACATTCATATTACTTTGTGTACCGCTTCCTGTTTGCCATACTACTAATGGAAAATAATTATCCAAATTGCCTTCTAAAATCTCATCACATACCTGCCCAATCAGTTTGCATTTATCTTCCGTTAAAACACCTGCTTCGCAATTGGTGATGGCAGCAGCTTTTTTAAGATAAGCAAATGCTTTGATGATTTCTTTTGGCATTTTATTAATATCCTGGGCAATTTTGAAGTTATCGATACTTCTTTGCGTTTGTGCACCATAGTATGCACTCACAGGTACTTTTACTTCACCCATGGTGTCTTTCTCAATTCTATATTCCATTGTACTTGTATTTTTATTTTCCTGTAAAATTTGCTTTCCTTTTTTCTAAAAATGCAGTGGTGCCTTCTTTCATATCTTCGGTATTGAAGCAATCGCTAAAATGATTGGCTTCTTTTTCATAGCCGGAAACAGCATTATTTTCTGATACCACAGCAATATTGACGCAATCAATTATTTTGCTAATTGCAATGGGTGCTTTGCTGTTTATGACGGTAAGAATTTCTGTTGTTTTTGAAAGTAGGTTTTCGATAGTAGTAACATGGTTCACTAATTTTAATTGCAAAGCTTCGTTTGCATCTATTATTTGTGCTGTCATTTGAAGCTCCATGCTTTTACCTTTTCCAATCAGCTGAGTCAGTCTTTGCGTACCACCATATCCGGGAATTAATCCCAAGTTTACTTCAGGTTGACCAAATTTGGCGTTCTCACTGCAAATTCTGAAATGACAGGCCATAGCCAATTCACAACCTCCACCCAATGCAAATCCATTGACTGCTGCAACAACAGGTTTTGGACAGTTTTCAATTTTAAAGAAAACCTGCTGACCTCTTATTGACAAGTGAGTAGCCTCCTCTTTTTTGAAGGAAGAGAACTCAGCAATATCGGCACCGGCAACAAATGACTTTGTTCCCGAACCAGTAATGATGACCGATTTGATTTCAGAATTAGCATATACTTCATCCATCGCTTTATCAAGATCATCAAATACATTTTTGTTTAAAGCATTTAATTTGTCTGGTCTGTTAACAGTTATAGTTAATATACCATCATTTAAGTTTGTTATTAGTGTCGAGTACATATTTCTAATTTAAAAGCTTCTGTTTTCTTTAACCCATTTTTTTATATAATCAGCAATTTCTGTTGTAGTGGTTCCCGGGGCAAATAGCTTACCAACCCCCAATTCACTTAATTGATTCATATCTTCTTCCGGTATGATGCCACCGCCGGTGAGTAGTACATCATTCATTTCTTTTTCCTTCATCAAAGCAATGATTTTTGGAAAAACTGTATTGTGAGCACCACTTAGAATGCTGACTCCTATGGCATCCACATCTTCTTGTAAGGCAGTATTTACAACCATTTCAGGGGTTTGTCTAAGGCCTGTGTATATTACTTCCATTCCAGCATCTCTTAAAGAGGTTGCAATTATTTTTGCGCCCCGATCATGACCATCTAATCCAACTTTGGCTACTAATACCCTTATCGGTCTTTTTGTCATTGGTTAATAATTTGAGTTAATGCAATGTTGATTCGTTGAATGGTTGCTGTTTTTCCAATCTGATGAGCAATTTCAAATACGGCTGGACCAAACTTTCCACCAACCAGCATAATACGCATGGGTAATTGTAATTCACCAGGTTTGATATTTTTTTCAGCCGCTAAACTTTTAAAGGTGTTTTCAATTTCTATGACATTCCAATTGGTCATGCTATCTAATTTGTTGCAATATTCTTCAAAAAAATATTTCTTTTCTTCATTCCATTTTGGCTTAATGGCCTCAAGGTCAAGATAATCGGGGTTTTTAAAGAAGTAAACAGATTGTTCAAAAAAGTCTGTCATTAAAACGCAACGGTCTTTGACTAATGTAATAATCGTATTTAGATATTCATCATCTTCTACAACAACAGATTTTGAAAGCAAAACTTTTTTTACTTCGGGTAATAAACTTTCAGCAGCATTTATTTTAATCCATTCCTGATTGAACCATTTGGCTTTTTCATAATCAAATTTTGCTCCGCTTTTATGAACTCTTTCAATTGAAAATTGATCAATCATTTCTTCTAAAGAAAATACCTCCTTTTCTGTGCCGCTATTCCAGCCAAGCAGTGCCAATAGGTTGATAAAGGCTTCTGGTAAAAATCCTCTTTCTTTGAATCCCTCTGTAAATTCATTGCTTCTGGGGTCTGTCCAATTCATTGCATAAACAGGAAAACCATATTTAGCGCCATCTCTCTTACTCAACTTTCCGTTAGGTCCCAGAATAAGTGGCAGATGCGCCCATTGTGGCATTTGATCCAAACCAAATAGATATTTCCATAGCAAAATATGCACTGGGGCACTACTCAACCATTCCTCGCCTCTGAAGGCATGAGTAATTTTCATCAAGTAGTCATCCACTACCACTGCCAGATGATAAGTAGGCATACCATCTGCTTTTAATAAAACTTTATCATCCACAGTAGAAGAATCAAATGATACTTCATGGTGAATTAAATCATTGAAAGAAATGCTCTCGTTAGAAGGAATATTAATTCTAATTACATGAGGAACGCCTTCATTAATCATTGCGTTAACTTCTTCGGTAGAAAGTGTAAATGAGTTTTTCATCCTCATTCTTATCTTACTGTCATATTGAGGGGAGGGATTTTCGTCAGACTTACATTCAGCCCTCATTTTTTCAAGGTCTTCCTGTGTATCAAAGGCATAATAAGCATATCCTTTTTCAATTAGTTCCTCTGCATATTTTTTATAGAGTTCTTTTCTTTCACTTTGTCTGTAAGGTCCGTAGGGGCCACCGTGTTTTGGACTTTCGTCGGGCTCTATTCCGCACCAACTTAAACAATTGTAAATATAATCCTCAGCACCTTCCACGAATCTTGTTTGGTCGGTGTCTTCAATTCTTAGGATAAAATCTCCGCCGAATTTTTTGGCAAATAGATAATTGTATAAAACGGTCCGTACACCTCCAAGATGAAGCCCTCCCGTAGGACTTGGCGCAAATCTGACCCTCACTTTTCCATTAATATTTTGCATAAAGAATCTTTGTAATTAGTTTGTTCCAAATGGATTACAAAGATAAGTTATTAGCGACTAAAGTGATTTTTGAAAATTAACCGCAGCGTCTAATGCCAGTTCAATCATAGGATTGAGTGATTTCTCCCTTGCATCTGCAGAGATTTGTTCGTGGGTTGGTATTACATCCGAAATTGTCAAAATAGTAGAGGCAGTTTTTCCTAAAAACTTTGCATTCGCAAACAGCGCAAAAGCTTCCATCTCAACTGCCAAACAATTGTGTTCGGCAACAATAGCGGGATTTTCCATGCTTTTTCTATAGAATATATCACTGGAGTGAATGGCACCTTTTAAAATGCTAGTTCCTTTTTCGGATGCCGTTTGATTAATGACATCATAAGCTTTACCCTGATGAGGGATCGTATTTCCCTCAATGTCAAATGCATATTTAGCAAAAGTAGATTCGCTACAAGCAACGTCTACATTGATGATATCATATAGTTTGATGTTGGGATGATAGGAGCCTGCGGTTCCTATGCGAATTATACACTCTACGCCATATTCTTTGAACAATTCATATGAATAAATTCCAATAGACGGACATCCCATGCCACTTGCTCCTACTGTAATATTTACATCTTTATATTTACCGGTGTAAAAAAATACATTTCTGGTAGTGCTTACCAATTTGGGTTCACTTAACCATTTTTCAGCAATATACTTTGCTCTTAAAGGATCTCCCGGCATCAAAACTACCGAAGCTATTTCTCCTTGCTTTGCACTAATGTGTACGCTCATGGTATTTATTTTATTGAAGATATTGTTTTTTTTCGTTTCAACAAAAAGCATAAAAAGAGCTGCAACATTTAAATTGCAGCTCTTCAAGGTTATTTTGAAAAACTATGGAAGAATAATTGTTCTTGTGCTTGCAGGATTTCCATCAAGGGTAACTGTAGCAATATTATCGCAATTACCATTTCCGTAATTCAACACTACAAAATGACTGCTTCTCTCTATTTTTATGGATCCTTTATCTATATGAGGACATAAAAAAGATTTGAAAAGTGTATCTAAAATCGTAGTATTCCTTGTTGTTCCATTACTGTTGGTAACAGAACCGGAACCATCGTAAATTTTGTATTTATCATCGAATCGGTAACGGGGACTTGCGACACCTTCATATTGGGTAATGGTTTTGTTACTATTGTGCAACCAATTTCTTCCGTCTGTTGTATCGGTTATTTCTACATTTTGAACTTGCCTTCTCCAGGTTCTTGAATTAAAGGAATTGTTTGGCGTTAAATTAGTCCAGATAATACTTCCAGCTTTTTTAAATCTTTTTATGTGAAAATTATCGAAAGTTACGGTAGCTGTGCTTCCATAGTTTCTGATTGAATCTGATAATTGAATGCGGATGATGCCACTCCTGAATATGCCAAAGGTGTCAGTACACCCAGACCCGAAATCAAGTTTAATTATTCTGTTGGGAAAATTACCGGATACGGCAATTGAAACGCATGGCGGTAAGGCATTTTCAACAGAAGTATTGGTTTGATTTTTAAAGGAATAATTGTTCAAATCAATCGTTGAAAAAACCAAGTTGTTGACGTCATCGGTTAAAGTTTCGCTGACTGCTTGTTTACTGCTCAAATCAAAAGAAGTTTCTATTTCATCGGTTGATGAACTGTCATTTTTTTTGCAAGAAGTTTGAGTGAGTAATATAAGGCCGGTAAAGCCAAATAAAATCGTTTTTATGTATTTCATGATATAAAAATTTAGAATAGATAGACAATTTGAAGTTAAAGAAGTTTAAATTTATGAAAAAAATCTTGTTCTATTTTGTAAAAACTCCTGGTTGGATCAGATGGTTGCATAAAAGTTGTGTTTGGCAAATTTCGACTTCTGATAAAACGATTTACCTGACATTTGATGATGGACCACACCCATCAATCACTTCATTTGTATTGGATGAACTGAAAAAGTACAATGCGAAGGCTACTTTTTTTTGTATTGGCAAAAATGTGGAATTGTATCCGGATATGTATAGAAGAATCATCAATGAAGGTCATGCTATAGGCAATCATACCTATCATCATTTGAATGGTTGGAAAACAGCAGATGAAGAATATTTGAATGATATTGAAAATGCAAAAAAAATAATTGACAGCAATCTTTTCAGGCCTCCTTACGGAAGAATTACAAGATTTCAATTGAGTCAGTTGTCAAAGCCGCGCTTTCAATTAAAGCCAATCATGTGGTCTGTGTTGAGTGGTGATTTTGATGTTAAATTGTCAAAGGAATCATGCAGAGATTATGTATTGATGAATGCCGAAAGTGGCTCTATTGTTGTGTTTCATGACAGTGAAAAAGCAAACGAAAGAATGTGTTTTGCACTGCCCGAAGTGCTGCAATATTTTTCAAAAAAAGGATTTCAATTCAAAAAAATAAGTTTGGATGTTTTAAATCATAAATAAATTATGTTGATTGATACGCACTGTCATTTATATTTAGAGGAATTTAAAAAAGACATAGATGAAGTTATTTTACATGCACAAAAAAATGAAGTGCAACAGTTTTTTCTTCCTGCCATCAATAGCGAAACTACCGAAGCATTATTGAAATTGGAAGAAAAGTTCCCCAATCATTGTTTTGCCATGATGGGATTACATCCATGTTATGTAAAAGAGAATTTTCAAGATGAATTAGACTTTGTAGCGTCCTGGTTGAAGAAAAGAAAATTCGCAGCTATAGGAGAGTGCGGCCTGGATTTTTATTGGGATAAGACTTTTATTAAAGAACAGTACATCGTTTTAGAAAAGCAAATTGAATGGGCATTAGAATACAATATCCCTTTGATACTTCATACCAGAAGTGCTACACAGGAAACAATAGATGTTATTAAAAAGTATAAAACAGAAAACTTGAAGGGAATATTTCATTGTTTTGGTGGAAGCATGGAAGAAGCAAATCAAATCATTGAATTGGGTTTTTATCTCGGAATTGGAGGGGTGATAACCTATAAAAATGCAGGATTGGATATTGTAATGAAAGAGTTAGATTTGAAACACATCGTCCTGGAAACAGATGCGCCTTATTTGTCTCCGGTTCCCTTTAGGGGAAAAAGAAATGAAAGCAAATATTTACTAACAATCGCAGAAAAAATAGCAACTATAAAGAACTGTAGTTTAGAAGAAATAAAAAGTATTACCACTAATAATGCGAATAAACTTTTTCATTCAATTAATGAATAAAACATGGATATCAACGAACTATATCAAATTTATTTAGAACATCCTTCAGTGCAAACCGACACCAGAAAAGTTCAGCAGGGAGATATTTACTTTGCTCTGAAAGGACCTAATTTCAATGGAAATTTGTTTGCAGATCAGGCATTACAAAAAGGTGCATCATTCTGTGTCGTAGACGAAGAAATAAGTATAGCAGACAAAAGGGTTATAAGAGTTGGGGATGTATTGACAACATTGCAAATGCTTGCAAAAAAACACAGAGAGCAATTTGATATTCCATTTATTGCCATCACCGGAAGCAATGGAAAAACCACCACAAAAGAATTGATACATGCTGTTTTGTCTACAAAGTATAAAACGTATACTACAGAAGGTAATTTAAACAACCATATTGGTGTTCCACTTACGATACTCAAAATAAAAAAAGATGCAGAAATAGCCGTTATTGAAATGGGAGCAAATCATCAGCAAGAGATTGCTTCCTATTGCGTATACACGTTACCGTCACACGGTTTGATCACCAATTGCGGAAAGGCGCATTTGGAAGGTTTTGGTGGAATAGAGGGGGTCAGAAAAGGCAAGGGAGAACTGTATCAGTATTTAAAAGGACATCATGGTTCTATTTTCTTATTCAATGATTTGGATTATTTGAAAGAGATGAGCCGAGGAATAGATAATATTATTACCTACGGAACAGGCATTGATGCTGCTGATATTGAAGGAGTAGTTTTAGATGACAAGGAATATTTGAAAGTTAAAATTAATAGGGGAGCTTCAATTGATTCAATTCACACACAATTAATTGGAGGGTATAATTTGCCGAATGTTTTGGCCGCAATTTGTGTTGGTAAAAACTTTCAAGTTTCAGATGAGAATATTAAAAATGCTCTGGAGTCATATACTGCATCTAATAGCAGATCTCAATTATTGCAAAGCGGTTCTAATGCAATTATTTTAGATGCATATAATGCAAATCCGAGTAGTATGAAAGTGGCAATAGAAAACTTTGCAAACATGCCCGGTTTCAATAAAATATTAATGTTGGGTGGTATGATGGAGCTTGGGGAAGAAAGCAAAGAAGAACATGTAAATTTAGTTAAACTTATTAAACAATATAATTGGGAAAAGGTAGTATTGGTCGGCAATCAATATCAGGAGATACATGAAGACTATATTTATTTCCCAACAGTTATAGAAGCCAGAGAATGGTTTAGAGAGATGAATTTTGAAAAAAAGCAGTTGTTAATAAAAGGTTCCCGAAGCATTCAAATGGAAAAGATTCTAGAATGATTTTAAAATAAGGAATGAAGGTCTTACATTTGCCTTCCTAAAAATTGGAGAGTTGTCCGAGTGGCTGAAGGAGCACGCTTGGAAAGCGTGTATATGGGAAACTGTATCGAGGGTTCGAATCCCTCTCTCTCCGCAAACAAGCAAAGCCCTGCAATAGCAGGTTTTTTTCATTCAGGTAACGAGCCATGTTTTACTTGAGCGAAGTTAGCTGAATGAAAAAATTAGGAGTGTAGCGACTAAGCTTTGCTAAGTTTGACGTCCCCCATTCAGGGTTCACGAGCGAAGCGAGTAATCCTTTACTTGAACGAATAGGAGCGAATAAAAAATAAGCAGCGAATCGAGTAATCCTACTTATATTAATGAGCAGTAGAGTGGCAAAAAAATAATACATTGGTGTTTGCTTGTTTTTTGAAATCAAACAAATCAATAGGCCTCCTTCATTAAAAAGCGTTCAAGCAGAATTTTAATTACCTACAGCTTTTAATCTAAATAAAAAAGGAGGCGTTGGGCCTCCTTTTTTATTTATTTTTTTCCTTTTTTCTGTCTTTGCTTTCCAAAGATATTTCCTTCTTTGAAGCCTGGTCCTTCAGGTGGGCCAAGGTAAGACTGAGCACAACGGAATCCAACAGCGCTTGAAGTTTGGTCTTCCTGCATAAATCTTCTGGTTCCGGGTGATAACCAATAAGCCCTGTCATTCCAACTTCCTCCTTTGATTACTCTCGACTGATCATTAATCAATGTAGTGAAACCATAAGTATAAGAAGCACTGCTGGCAGAATCTCCATCAAGGTGATTAACAGCATTGTTGTGATGATAATTAGTTCTGTTTTTGATTTCCTCATCAGAAATATCAACTTTCTTCAAGCGACCCAAACTGTCTCTTTCATATTCACCGCTACTGTTCTTATAAAACTTTTGGAATTTATTACCACGGAAATAGTTGAAGTCTTCTCCATCAGAAGGAGTCATTGGTCTGTAAACATCAGCTACCCACTCATTAACGTTACCACACATGTTGTAAAGGCCATAAGAATTGGGATAATAAGAAACTACAGGAGCGCAAATAGCTGCACGATCATTTAAACCTCCTGCAACTCCCATGTTGTCACCATTACCACGTTTGAAGTTTGCAAGTATTTTACCTTGAAGACCACCATGATGATTATCTCTCATTCCGTTGACGTTTCTGCTCCAAGAATAGATTTGTTGGTTTTGTACCAATTCTTCTCCACTCTTACTTTCACTTCTTCTTTGTTGAGGATTTTGATTAATCAAACCATAAGCGGCATATTCCCATTCTGCTTCAGTAGGAAGACGATAATCAACACTCAAAATTCCGTCGTCTTTAACAACATTCATTCTTGGTTTGTTGTTTACATCCTTAAGGTCAGATTTTTTAGGCTTGGTTCTTCCCTGAATCATTTCAGGATTTAATAAATAAGTTTCAGTGTTGAAGGACCCTTCAGCACCACCACCTTTCATTTCTTTTTTGATGAAGTCTTTTTTAAGATAACCCATTTGTAAAAGTTTCAATTCATTTACTCTGTCTGTTCTCCAAATACAAAAATCACGAGCCTGATTCCAAGAAACACCCACTACTGGGTAGTAGTTGTAAGAAGGGTATCTGAAATAATACTCAACATAAGGTTCATTATAAGCCAATTCTTCTCTCCAAACCAAAGTATCAGGAAGGCACTTGTTCATAACGTTTGAATCACCACTAAAAGTGTTGTTCAGCCAATTCATATACTCTCTGTAGTGAACATTTGCTACTTCAGTTTCATCTATGAAAAATGAATTAACAGTCACTTTACGCGGCATATTGTTCCAATCTTTCATTACATCATCATCCTTTTTCCCCATAACAAAAGAACCTCCCTGAATGAAAACCAAACCAGGACCGGCTTTTGGGTATTTTATTTTCGTAACATGAAAATTACCCATTCTTTTGTCATCATAAGACCATCCTGTAACACTAGATTTTGATCCGCTTTTGCTACCGGAGTTGGAACATGAACTCACTGCGATGCCTAGTAAAAGGAAGCCCAAAATGTTCTTGCTGAAAGAAAAATTAATCATTTTATTTTTTTTCGATTTTAATAAAACATTACCCAAGTATTGTTCAAAATACCCGAAATGCGAATATATAAACTTTCACGCGGAATGAAGCAATTTTAGCAAATTCTTAATAAATTTAGTTTTTTGTT
>CAMCAY010000001.1 GCA_945872815.1 Chitinophaga pinensis | reverse complement strand
AGCTCATCGCCTGTCTTGAACTGCTTTAAAAATTCGTCTGATAGTAGGTCTTCCTTTTTCATAACGTGTGTTTGGTTTAAAGTTAAAAAAATTGTTGGGGTTTAAACCCCAACAATTAATAACTTACACACTTCATAAGATAGTCCCTTAAAAGAAGAAATTGGTTTTAATTTTTAGCTTGCTTATAAACGGGCACTGTACTACAAGGTTCTCCATACATAATGCTCTTTGCTATCGGTCTAAGTAGTTTCGTTATTTCGAGATAAGCTTCCTCCGGTATAGATTTTTCGCCACAACCTTTTATCACCACTCTTTTATCTAAATACTCTTCTGTATGAATTGTATTAATGTTTTTTAATAATAATTTTTTTTCTACCTCTTTCTCATTTCCTAAAATGATTTCTTTAGAAATTGGTTGTAACAAACTTGCAACCAACATATACGCCCACATTGGAATTATAGCTTCTGCGCTGCATGTTACTGCAACTATTTTATTTTTAAATTTATCTGTATCTATTTCTTTCAAAGACTGTCTGAAATCTTTTTCTTTTAATATTAATCCCATAAAAAGAAAATCTTTCAAATCAAACACCATAATTTCTTCTTTAGAAAAATAATTTTCCAAATCAATAGTAATTATACCGCTTTCGGCAACCTTATTTGTAAATAGTTCAGGCATTCCACAAAATTAAATTAAAAAACCGGCCTCTTGAAGCCGGTTTCTATTTATTATTTACGATAAAAGAAATGATTAAAAGTGCTTACTCCTGTTGTCTTCTATATCTGCTTGTTTTTTTAATCCTTCGTACCATCCATTCATTTGGCCACGAATCGATCCCAATTTAGATGATGTGTTTGCTGCCACTGTTTCTGGGCTTTCCGCTGGTTTATTTTGGATGCTGTTTACTTTAATCAAATAAACGCCACTGTTTCCTTCTATACAAGGAGAAACTTTTGATTGAAAAGATTTGTTGAAAGATGCTCCAATTACTTTAGCCTCCATACCAACACCATTAATAATCTGAGAAGTATATGTTAGTGTTGAGTCTGCTCCGGCATTTTGAATGGATTTTCCATAAGCCGCAGATGCAGATTCTAATGTTGGATTGCTGCCAAGTTTCTTTTTAATGATATCTGCTTTCTTTTTATTTCTTATAATCACTTCGCATCCTGATCTGGCTGTTGCTGCATCCTGCACTCCTTTTTCATTTATTTTATCGACTACTGCAACTACAAATTGATCAGCGATACTAAACGGCTCACTCACATCATCTTTTTTCGCTTCAAACACCCAGCGAATCAAAGATCTTGCATCTTGCAAAACACCTACAGAATAATCATTTTCTTTAATTAAACCTGGGACAGCAGTCAAGCTTAATCCATTTTTCGCAACATATTTTTCCAAACTAGCTTTTGTTTTTTCACCCGATGCCTTCGTTGCCTCAATACTTGCTTTATTAATCGTTAAATCAGAGGCAATAATATCTTTTGCTAAAAATGCAATTTTATACGCATTTTTTGGATCTTTTTGACTAATTACATCTATCACATGATACCCAAATTGAGTTTTTACGACTCCTTTTGATCCAGCAGTTTTTGTAAAACAAAATTCATTAAATTCAGAAACCATAGTTCCATAAGCAAATGTTCCCAGGTCGCCTCCCTTTATTTTACTTCCTTGGTCTGTTGAATACATCAATGCCATTTGAGTAAAATCAGCTCCTTTTAATATAGCATCGTAAATACTGTCTGCCAGTTTTTTTGCGGATGAATCTAATCTTAGTTGTTGACCTGTTTGCGGATCATTCACACCAATCAATATGTGTCTTGCTTTTACACTGTCGGGTATTTGTTTGGTAGATAATACTTTTGCTAAAATATAACTCCCATTGTCTACATACGGACCGTAAACTGATCCGAAAGCAAGTTTTGAAATTGTATCTGCAATGACTGATGAAAGTTTTGACTTTTGAATATACTCGTCTTTGAAATCAATTGTTGATGAATTTCTTGCTACAAAAACTTTTGCATTTGAATCTGTCTCAAAGGCAGGTTTTATAAAATCCAATATTTCTTTTGTTTTGGCGCTGTCTTCTTTACTGGGTAATTGACTAAATGCCACATAAGAAATATTTCTTCCGGCTTCCTGTTTGAAAAGGTCTTTGTTTTTATTTACATAATCATTCACATCCTCGTCTGTTACTTTAACTGCGCTGTCAGAAATCTCTGAGTAGGGGACACTTACAAAAAAAATGTTTGAAAACACAATATTATCTGCAGCATCTTTTTCCTTCATCCAAGACGGATAATATGCAGCGCCATTTAACAATGCAGAATATTTAGAAACCGTTTTATTTAGTTTTAATGGATCAACTATTTGTGAATTAACCGCCTCTCTTTGTTCACCTTTTAGTTTCTTTATATTATTTAATGCATCCTGAGCCTTCTTTATATCCAATCTTCCTGTTATTGAATCTTTCAATGATTGTTCCTGAAGAAAAGGATTAGAAGGATCATTGCTTAATAATATATAGGATAATTCTTTTGCTGTAAAATCAATTCCTAACTTTTTACTCTCTGCAAAAAATATTTTTTCTGCAACTATTTGATTCCACATTTGCTCTCTAAGCTGATAGGTTTGCATTCCTCCTGGGCGCTGACCTGTTCTCTGCTCTTGTAAATCCTCGGCAGTTTTTACTTTTTTATTAAACTCCGATAATTCTATCTCCTGTCCATTAACATTTCCAACTTGAGTAGAAAATGAACCAAAAAGTCTGCTGCCTCCTTGTTTAGCATCCATCAGAATAAATCCAATCAAACTTAAGGCAATAACAACTATTACAATAGCAGCACCTTTTTCACGAATACTTTGAATAATTTGCATAATAAATAATTAAATTTAGGGTTGGCAAAAATAGTATAAAAATAAGGTATTAACAAACTGTGGAAAACCTTAAAAAATTATAATTAATATCAATTAATTATTTAATAAAAAAACGATGGTTTTATATTCCACATTTTCTATGTTAATAACGCTATTTTTCGTGGATATCTCAAGTTTTTTACTTTATAGCAATGAATAAATTGTGAATTAAAAATTAATATATTAAATATTAATTAATATTCATCGTTTTTAAGACAATTTATCCCATGGCATTTAACACGTGTATTTAAAAAAAGTCACTTTTTATTTTCAACAGCTATTTTTTTCCACTATTGTTTATTATTTATTTTAAAAAAGCACTTTAGTTGATTAATATTGGGGTTAACAATATATATATCAGAATAATAAATGTTAGTTAGCTGTTTATATGTGTCAATAAAACAAGTTTTTTAATTTTACAAGTATTCATTTTTTATTTTTTCCACTTATTAACACCCCTAATAGTAATAGGGCTTTATTTAAATAAAATGTATTAATAGTTATTATGGAAGATATCAACATTCAAAATTCAATTGTAGAAAAAGGTTTTTTTGATATTGCAATAGATCCAAGTTTAGATTTGTTTTTTGAAATTGAAAAATTAAAAAAACAAAAAAATGCTATAATTCTTGCACATTACTATCAGGAGCCTGATATACAAGATATAGCAGATTATATTGGCGATAGTTTAGGGTTAGCTCAACAAGCTGCCAAAACCAATGCTGATATGATTGTATTTGCTGGTGTTCATTTCATGGCAGAAACAGCTAAAATTTTAAATCCTAAAAAAAAAGTAATACTACCCGATTTAAAAGCAGGTTGTTCTTTAAGTGATTCAGCCCCACCGGATTTATTTAAAGTTTTTAAAAATAAACACCCTAATCATACAGTTATTACATACATCAATTGTAGTTCGGGTATGAAAGCTCTTAGTGATATAATTTGCACTTCTTCCAATGCTAGACAAATTGTCGAAAGTCTACCTGAAGATCAACCAATTATTTTTGCGCCAGATAAAAACTTAGGAGCATACATTAATAAAGTTACGGGTAGAAATATGTTGTTATGGAATGGTGCTTGTATGGTTCATGAGATTTTTAGTTTAGAAAAAATAACTAAATTAAAAATACGTTATCCTGATGCAAAATTTATAGCACACCCTGAGTGTGAAGAACCTGTGTTAGCGATTGCAGACTATATAGGGAGCACCACGGGACTTTTAAAATATTCTGAACAGAGTACATCTAAAATATTTATTGTGGCCACAGAGACCGGAATTTTACATCAGATGCAAAAGGCCTCTCCTGATAAAACATTCATTCCTGCACCACCAAATAATTCATGTGCATGTAATAATTGTCCATATATGAAATTAAACACGCTGGAAAAATTATATATTTCAATGAAATATGAACTTCCTGAAATTACTATGAATGAAGAAATTAGATTAGTTGCCAAAAAACCAATTGATAAAATGCTTGAAATAAGCCATGCTCTTGGTCTTTAATTTTTACTCTTTTCTATATAATAATGATTTATTCTGCATTTAATATTTTCTCTGATATTCATATAAAAGAGGTTTATATCACCAATATGATAATTTTTTTTTCGAATAAATATTTTTCCGACAATATTGGGTTTACTGGTCCATAATATATTTTGATGCACAGTAGCATCCACCACTCCTGGAATAATTTTATTATACTTCAATAAAATACCCCCTTTATTTTTTTTAGAAGAAACATTTTCGTTTGTCATAACCCATGTCAAAGGATTTATAACTACCGATTGAAAGGTTTCTTTTTTTACAAATTCAGGTTCATAATTTTTTTTAAATGTTCTCCATCCTACAAAACAACCTGTTTGTGTTGAATCTTTACAAGGTGTCAGTGTTTTAAAATAATCATTTGGAATTGGCATTCCTATAATGTATGCACAAACTAATTGTTTTTGCAATTCATTATTTTCAAAGTAATCTTTTAATAATCTTCCTGCATGTAATGTTCCTTGACTATGTGATGCTATTATGATTGGCCTACCATTATTAAAATGTTTTAAATAATACTCAAATGCATTTTTAATATCATTGTATGCCGTATCAAAATATTTTTTTGATGTATTGTTACTTATATAAAATGCATTTATGTGTGCTTGTCTGTATCTCGGTGCAAAAATTCTACAAGAACCATTAAACACACTCGCTTGATACAGAATAGTTGTTTGATCTGTTTTTTTATTTAATTCTTCGTTGAAAATACTTGCATTCCAATCTGTAAATTTCTTATCGGTATAAGTTGTAGGATGAATGAAAAATACATCTACAGATGAATCTCTGCTCTCCTTTTTTAACGGATATGATATACTGTCTGAATTGTCTTTTTTCCAAGGGTGAGCTGCCCAATTTTCTATACTGCTGTAATTTATTGAACAATTTTTTTCATTTCTTGATAATATTGGCTGTGCAATTAGATGATCTACAATAATCAATAAATAAATGATCAATAAAACAGAAATTTTAAAACAATTGGTCAAAATACAATATCTTTTGTAATTTTTCATTCTCAAATCTACATTTCAATTATTGAATGAAAAAAAATATCAATAATTATGACGTTTTTAAAAAGACATAAACAATTTTTAAAAGAAGTTTTAATTTATACGTTTACTGCTTTTGGCGGTCCGCAGGGTCATTATGGTATGTTGTTAAAAATATTTGTCAATAAAAGAAAAGATTTGACCCAAGAAGAGTTTATTGAATATAATTCATTTTGTCAATTATTACCAGGTGCAAGCAGTACGCAATTAATAAGTTTAATAGGGTATAAAAGAGGAGGTCTAAAACTTGCTATTTTTACATTATTAATTTGGATTTTACCTGCGTGTATTTTGATGGGTTTACTTTCTTTATTAATTTCAAATCACGTTAATCAAAACCTGAGTTTTTCCTTATTTAAATTCATTCAGCCAATGGCTATTGGATTTTTATTGTTTACTTCTTTAAAATCATTTTCTTCTTCGGTTAAAAATACCATTACAATCATAATTATGTTTACTGGAATGCTTGTAATGTTTTTCTTTATAAAAACACCTTGGGTTTTACCTATTTTAATTATTTGTGCAGGTATTGCCACTAATTTCAGTAGTAAAAGGATACCCAAGCAAACTGATGTTAAACCGAGAGAAATGAAGTGGACCAACATTTTTATTTTTCTGTTTGTTTTTTTACTTGCTGGATTATTAAGTGAATCTGCTAGAAAAAATGATTGGAATAATAGGAAGCTTTACAATGTCTTTGAAAATTTTTATCGTTTTGGAAGTTTTGTTTTTGGAGGTGGTGATGTTCTATTACCTATGATGCTTGATCAATATGTAGAACGACCAGGTAATGAAAAAATTATTCAAAAAAACCCTGGTATTATTAAAATTGATAAGGGAGAATTATTAACAGGCTATGGATTGGTTAAAGCTCTACCGGGACCAGTTTTTTCAATAGCTTCCTACACTGGAGGATTAGCGGTAAAAGAATACGGAAATAAAATTCAAATGTTGGGTTCACTCGTCGGAACAATTGCTATTTTCTTGCCCAGTGCATTATTGGTTTTCTTTTTCTTTCCTGTCTGGCAAAATTTAAAAAAGTATGTTGTCGTTTTCAGGGCGCTTGAAGGTATTAACGCAGTTGTTGTTGGGGTTATGTTTGCTACTACTTTTTATTTGTTTAAATATATTTCTCTAACCTTTACAGATACTATATCATTGATTAATGTTTTTATTATTTTAACAACGTTTATTCTCCTTAATAATACCAAAATATCACCAACTTTAATTGTTTTTGCCTGTATCTTTTTTGGATGGGTTTTCTAAATTTGACTTATAATACAATTCTTTGTTTATTATATTCTCAACAGAATCCGGTACCAAAAAGCGGATGTTTTTATCTTGTTTTATTAAATCTCTTATGTAGGAAGAAGATATATTTATCAACGGGGCTTTCGTTATTAAAATTTTTTCATCCTGTGTTTGATTAATATCAAAACCAGGTCTTTGATATATGTAAATATAAAAATTTGCTAAAATAAAATCCGCATTTTTCCATTTACCAATATTTTGATATCCATCACTCCCCATTATAATTACAAATTGGTGTTGTGGAAATTTCTCAGCAAGATATACAAGCGTATTTACTGTATAGGATGGCTTTGGTAAACCAAATTCAATATTACTTGCTTTTAATTTTGCATCATCATCAATGGCTGCTTTTATAAGGCTTAATCTGTGTTGTTCATTTAATAAAACGTGGTTTTGTTTGAATGGATTCTGCGGAGATACAACAAACCAAACCTGATCTAAATCTGTTTCATTAATAAAGTGATTAGCAATAATCAAATGACCATTATGAATGGGGTTAAAGGACCCAAAGTATAAACCTATTTTCATATATAACAACTAGTCTATTTCTTCAACTATAATTCCTTCGGCTTCGTTTAATCTCAAACTTAATCTATAGCCTGATACTATTATAGAAATAGGATCATTAAGCGGTGCAATTTTATCAACTGAAATAATTTCACCAGGAATTAAGCCCATTTCCATTAATTTTATATATAGTTCAACGTTTTCAAATGAACGAATGATTACTTTTGTTCCAGTTTTAATATCGGTTAACTTCTTATACATTATCAATTTACTAGATGATAAAGGTAATTAATTATTTAAACATTTATTTCCGATAAACGAAACATCGAAATGAGCATTAACTTCCATTTTTTACAGCCTATTACTTTGCTTCAGCGAAGGAAACTAAAATTGTTCTTAACCGAACTAGCTTCTTCAGAAAAAACACAGCTGGACAGACTTGACATTATTTTTTGTTCAGATGATTATTTACTCAATATTAATAAGAGCTTTTTAAATCACGATTACTTTACTGATATTATCACATTTGATTTAACTCCCCCAAAAACCTCCGCAATAATAGGCGAGATATATATAAGCGTTGATAGGATTATTAGTAATGCCCAAGATTTTAATACTTCAATAAAAGAAGAGTGTCATAGGGTAATATTTCACGGTTTATTACATTTGTGCGGATATAAGGATAAAAAAAAGGAAGAAAAAAGCCGTATGACAAAAAAAGAGAACGAGTACCTTTCCAAATACTTCTATTAATTGTTTCATGTGAAACAATTAATAGAAGTATTTCTGTGTTTCACGTGAAACAAGATAAAATTCTTTTAAAGAAAGAATTTATTAGAAATACAAATAACTAGTTTAGTATCTTTGCACAGTATGTTTCAAGAGTATGATGTTATAGTTGTTGGTGCAGGTCACGCCGGATGTGAAGCTGCTGCTGCCGCTGCAAATATGGGTAGCAAGGTTTTGCTTATTACAATGAATATGCAAACCATTGCCCAAATGAGCTGTAATCCTGCAATGGGAGGTATTGCAAAAGGACAAATAGTCAAAGAGATTGACGCACTGGGAGGATACAGCGGTATTGTAACCAATAGAAGCATGATTCAATTTAGAATGTTGAATCGCTCAAAAGGTCCTGCAATGTGGAGCCCCAGAGCACAAAGTGACCGAATGCTTTTTGCTGCTATATGGAGAGAAATGTTAGAACAAACACCCAATTTGGATTTTTATCAGGATACTGTTCAGCAACTAATCATTAATGAGGGCTCTGTAAAAGGAGTAATAACGGGGTTGGGTCATCATATTTTTGCAAAATCAGTCGTATTAACCAATGGAACATTTTTAAATGGAATCATTCATATTGGTGAAAAAAACTTTCAAGGTGGAAGAGTTGCTGAAAAAGCAGCAACCGGAATTACAGAACAACTGGTTTCTCTAGGGTTTGAAAGCGATCGCTTAAAAACAGGAACACCACCAAGGATAGATGGAAGGAGCTTGGATTACTCAAAAATGGAGGAACAAAGGGGAGATGACGAAATAACAGGCTTTAGTTATTTAGAAAAACCATCCCTAAGACCCGAGAACCAAAGAAGTTGCTATATTACCTATACAAGCAATGAAGTTCATGATATTTTAAAACAAGGATTTGAAAGTAGCCCAATGTTCCAGGGAAGAATACAAGGAACAGGACCAAGATATTGCCCAAGCATAGAAGACAAAATTAATCGGTTTGCAGAAAGAGACAGACATCAATTGTTTGTAGAACCGGAAGGCTGGAATACTGTAGAAATATATGTGAATGGCTTTTCTACCTCCTTGTCAGAAGGTGTTCAGTATCAAGCACTTAGAAAGGTTCCGGGCTTTGAAAACTGTAAAATGTTCCGCCCGGGTTATGCGATTGAGTATGATTATTTTCCCCCTACACAACTAACATTTAGTTTGGAAACCAAATTAATCAGTGGATTATTTTTTGCAGGACAAATAAATGGAACCACAGGATACGAAGAAGCAGCTTGCCAGGGACTAATGGCAGGAATCAACGCACATCAAAAATCAAGAAATCTAGAGCCTTTCGTTTTGAAAAGAAGCGAAGCTTATATTGGGGTATTGATTGATGACCTTATCAATAAAGGAACAGATGAACCATATAGAATGTTTACCAGTAGAGCCGAGTATAGAACTTTATTGAGACAGGATAATGCAGATATGAGATTAACAGAATTAAGTTATAAATTAGGGTTGGCATCTCAAGAGCGAATGGATAACCTGCAGAAGAAGAAAGAAAAAGTAGAAATACTGAAGGAACGGGTTTCCGTAAATAATATAGAGCCGAATGAAATAAACGAGTATTTAAAAAGCGTTTATTCGTCACCGTTAGTTTTAAAGCAAAAAATTGCTCAGGTTTTATTGCGCCCCGGAATAGACCTGAAAAGCATGATTCAAAGTTCATCTTTTTTACAGGATACGATAGGTGAATATGAAAATGAAATATTAGAGCAGGCAGAGATTCAAATAAAATATGAAACTTATATCCAAAAGGAAAAAGAATTAGTGGAAAAAATGAATCAACTTGAAAACTTATTGATTCCTGATAATTTTAATTATAGTAAATTGGTTTCATTAAGCAATGAAGCCAGACAAAAATTTATTAAAATACAACCAAGAACACTTGGTCAAGCATCCAGGATATCTGGCGTAAACCCAAGCGATGTACAGATATTAATGGTTTATATGGGTAGATAAAAAAAGTATTGATGAAAAACAAACAAGAGGTTTTTATCGAAGTAGAAAAATTTTTAACTGATCGAAATATTTTTATTCAATCAAAGGAAGAGAACAAGCCCTGGGGAGGTTTTTTTGTGATTGATGATAATTCAACCGAAAAATTTATTGATTCTTTCTTTTCTAATTTAGATAAAAATCTTTTACTACAAGGAAAAATTAGCCCCAAAATATTATTGGTAGAACCAAACAAAAAATTAAGTTGGCAGTATCATTTCAGGCGTTCAGAAATTTGGAATTTAATTGAAGGAGAAGCTGCAATCATAAGAAGCAAGACAAATAATGAAGAGCAGCCAATAAATTTAATTCAAAATGAAACAATAATGCTTGAGCGAGAGGAAAGACACAGATTGGTGGGTTTAAACGATTGGGGAGTGGTTGCCGAGATTTGGGTTCATACCGATTCCGCCAACCCAAGCAATGAAGACGATATTGTAAGAATTCAAGACGATTTTGGTCGTTAATAAAAAAATATAAGAAAGGTTATTTCTAAATTATTAATGTTATTTCATGAAAAAATTACTATTGATTTTTATTTTGATTCCAGCAGCTTTATCTGCTCAGAAAAAAAATGTATTCAAAACAAATCTTTGTGGGCTGGCTATTAATAATTATAATTTAATTTACGAGAGGTCATTAAGTAAAAAGCTTTCTGTTTCTTTTGGATTTAGAAACATGCCAAAAGCAAATCTTCCGTATTTAAAGGAAATACAAAAACAATTTGATCAAAAAGAAGTTGATTTAAATATTTTCAAATTAGGAAATACGGCCGCTACAACAGAATTTCGTTTGTATCTTGGAAAGCGCAGAATGAAAGGCTTTTATTTTGCACCTTATGCAAGATACGCCGACTTTAATCTGACATTTCCAATCGAGTATCCCGATTCAACCAATAGTAAAGGAATTCCACCTATTCAAATGGAAGGAAAAATAACTTCCTACAGCGTAGGAATGATGATGGGCGTTCAATTTAATCTTTCAAAAAGAATGGTATTTGATTTATGGATATTAGGAGGGCATTATGGAAAAAGCAATGGCACATTAACTGCCACTAACATCAGCCCCGAATTGTCGCCCGAAGATCAAGTGTCATTTCAAAATAGTTTAAACGATTTAAAAAACCTTGGTCCATTCTCTTTTGAAGGAAAGGTAACATCATCAACGTCTGCACAATTAAAATCAACCGGCCCTTGGTTAGGATTAAGAACACTAGGCTTAGCCATTGGCTATAGATTTTAAAATAAATGTAAAAGGGGTTGCAATAAATACAACCCCTTAACCACACTCACTTACGCAGCGTTGTTTTTCCCACCCAATAGAAGCAGTTCATTAACCTGTATCTCAGTTATATAGCGCTTATTCCCATCTTTGTCGGTATAGTCCTTTGTGATTAATTTTCCGTCTATGGCAACTTCAGCACCTTTGTTAAGGTATTTTTCAGCTACATCAGCCAGCTTACCCCAGGCCACCAAATTGTGCCATTGAGTTTCTTTGACTTTTTCTCCTTTAGAATTTGTGTACATTTCGTTGGTGGCAACAGAAAACTTCACAAGCTTTTTACCGGAATCGGTTGTTTTTATTTCAGGTTGTTTTCCAAGGTTTCCAATTAATTGAACCTTGTTTCTTAATGAGTACATAAGGATGTTTTTAAATGAATGATTAATTTTTTTAAAAATGAGGCGCCTTCATTTTTACTGAACAAAGTTGAAAAAGAAAAACATTTCAGCGACGTTGTTTATCGTTTGTTGTTGAAAAAAAACAATTATAAACGTTTAAAACCACGCACGTAAAAACAGGAGGATAATTATTTTTAATTCAAAAATGGAAAAATTAATCCTACAAATTAAACAATGTCATTATTGCAAAAAGGAAATCCGAGGTCGCTCCGATAAAAAATTCTGTAATGATTATTGTAGAAATATTTACAACAACCAACTTCATGCAACAGAGAATAATTTAATCAGAAATATAAATCATGCCTTGGGAAAAAACAGGCGGATATTGGATGAGCTTGCATCTACTGAAAAAATAATTAAAATAAAAAAAGAAGAACTGCTTTATCACGGCTTTCGATTCAAATATCATACACACTATTATAAGGGCAAAACAGGAACAGACCTTTTTGGCTGCTATGATTTTATTTATTTTATGATAGAAGACGAATGGTGTGTTTTTATAAGAAATTAAATCAAGCAGAAAGCTTAAGTTTGCCCTGAATATAATTCATTTCTTTGTCTACCGTATTTTTAATATCAACCAATTCGATATCATCTTTCTCTATTGTTATTCTTCGCACAATATCTTTAAGTGAGCTTATCTTTTGAATAGCGTATGGAATTGTATCAAGGCCGGAAACAAACTTTAGTACATAATTATAGATTCCGATTAAGCTTCCGGCAAGAAGGGTTGAACCAAAAACACCGGAAGAAATAAGCAATGAACTCGCTATGATTATTAACACAAACAATTCCATGATTCCAAAATTAATAGCTTCTTTATCTGAAATTTTTATTTGCCATTTTTTTAAATTAGAATAATGTTGCTTTACTGAAGCCTCATTTCCAAAAGCAATTACACTAACCTGTTTTTCTAGCTCATCATTTTTTAAGCGATTGAGCCGACTCACTCGTTTTCCATAAAAAAAGCTGATTATGATTACAGGGATCAGCATCAACAAACATAGTACGACTATGTTTTTGTTATAATAAAAGAGTAAAATCAAAGAGCCAAAAATATTAAATAGCGCCTCTATAATATAGGTCAGATCCGATTCAAGAAAATCAACGAGCTCCCTTGAAAGTGTGCTGTGAGCACTGAGTTTGGATATGTCTTTTTTAGAATTGTTAACTGACAAAAACCTTGTAACAAGCGTAGTGTATATAGAGGTATATGTTCTTGTATCATACATGTGTCTAACAGTGCCAATCAGAAGCCACAAAAGGTGAACAAGCGACAACACCACCAAACCATGGTAGCTTCCCTTAATGATGTCATTCACCGCAACACCCAAAAAAAATGGCCGAAGCAAAGACCCCATCATTTCTATACAATACAACGAATAAGTAAAAGAAAGTTTTAAATAATATCGCTTAAACAACTTTGCAATAACAACAAATGTTTTCATAACTTTTTTTAATAAAAAATAAACGAAATCTAATCCCCTTTGAGAGGTGGATGATTCAATGGATAGTAAAGTGGATTGAAGGAAGATAATCTTATTAATCAGCTTTTCCTGTTTCGCTCACGGAAGCTGACAGAATTTTCTTTGGTACCCTTGATAAATCCTTTACAAGAAACAGCCCCACATGTACATTCGAATGGCTCCATGGTTTCATCTAAAAACTGAGCATAATCAAGAGTAATCTCTTCGTTTTTTTTGATTGGTCGATTTGCCACCACGTCTAAACCAACATAAGAACTATTCGCTTCACAACTATGATTTTGGGGAGCCCATTCGGCAGGATTATCATCCCACAGCAAAAATACTTCATTGCTGATTGGGTAGGCGTATTTCCGAAAATTTTCAAGTTCTTTAACAGACCAGCGATCTCTTATATATGAAAGCGTAGCAATTTTCTGTGGTCTTTCTTCTCCCTTAAATACAACTTCGCCTTTTTCTAAATCTTTTACAGCACAAATTCCATATCCCGATATGGAATTACCCTTCATTGTATATTTTTTCTGTTTTTGCTGATGCCTCTCCATTCCCTCCTCAATAATTTTTTGTAAAAATTCAGATTTACTGATGCCACTGTATTTTAAGATATAGTCAGCCGAACCTTCATATCCATTTTCATAAAAAACGGAGCAAGTAAAATTGATCTCGAGAAAAAACAATTCGCCTTTTTCATTCATCCTAAAATCTAGTCGCGCATAACCCACTCCTCCAAATCCTGTAAAAATGGCTGCTGCAGCTTCTTGTAGCTGTTGAGAAAGAAAAGGGTCTTCTACAGGAACATTTGCATTGGGGTGCAACTCAGAAGTTTTTAACGAATAGGTTTTAAAAGCGTTTCCGCCGGGAAAGATATATTCAATAGGATTAAACACCGTTTGCGTTTTATGGTCTTTCGCATCTGCAACCAACATTACAGTAAACTCTCTTCCGTCAATATATTCTTCTACCAATATTGGACGATACTCATCAATAATGGATGTTACTTTTTTCAAAAGCTCATACTTGTCATTCACGAGAGAAAACGCATCAATACCCAGACTATCACCTGCCTTGGAGGGTTTTACAAATAAAGGGTAACGCAAATGGTTACACGAAGAGTCTATTTCTTCTATTGTTTCTATCGTTGCAAAAGCAGGGGTATTAACACCAACTGTATATGCAACGTATTTCATCAATTCTTTCGTAGGGTCATACAATATCGAGGTAGGCCCCGTGAAAGGAAGGTTTAAATTTTCTAAAAAATAAATCACATCAATGGATGGTATTTCCCAATCGAGATAGCCTTCACAAAGGTTTACAAAAATATCATAGTTCTTTTTAGACAAAGCACTGAGTTGCTTGTATGTGGTGAGTTTGTTTAGAAAAACATGATCAACCGTACTGTTTTTGATTAACCCCGAAAGATTTCTCGGGGGGTCATAATGCTGGTAATCAACGGAGGTAGTTGAATAATCCGGCTGTAAAACACATATTTTTAGTTCGCTTTTGTTTAACATTGTCTAAATGTTCTAAAAAGAAATTAAATAAAACTTTTTAATTGAGCGCGTTTAATAGCATCTATAATTATTTCTTCAACAAGCAAGGAAAAAGACCTGTTCGAAAATTTTAAAATTGCCCCAATTGAAGTATAATTCTCATCTTCACTGATGCCGCACTGAGCGTTAACTTCCAGAACAAAAAGTGTATTTGATTTTCGGTCTCGCCTGATATCAACTCTTGCATACCCCACTCCTTTGTTTGAAACAAACGCATCCCATGATATTTTTTTCAGCGGTTGTATTAATTCGGCTTCGGGCAACCCGTATTCGTAAAAGTTTTCTTGTTGAGGCATACAAGATTCTGTTTCATATATTTCCCACAGTCGGTCAAAGGATAAAAATTTTTCTTTATCGGGTAGTGATGAATGAAAAATCCTTTCAACGGGTAAATAGATGTTTGCATCTTGGGGTCTATCATGTGATCCGCTAATGAGCACAGTATATTCTTCTCCTTCAACGAATTTCTCAGCAATTAATCCATCAGTTGTAAGATTCCATCCCCTGTATCCTTTAAATAAATCGTGTAATACACCAACTAGCGCTTCTTTTGATTCTACAACATTTTTAACTCCAACTCCCATACTTCCTCCCGAAACAGCGGGCTTGATAATAATAGGCGCTTCAATGTTGTCGAGTATTTCTTCAGGATTAATTTCGGGGCTATCAACGGCCATCCATTTAGCATTTGCAATACCATACTCATCAAAAGCTCTTTTCATTGGAATCTTTGATGTGGTAATGTTGTAAAAATATTCATCAGCACCCGTAAATACAAGATGCTGCTCCTCTAGCTTTTTAATTACTGTTATTCCGGGTGTTCCATTCTTTTCATCTCCATCACAAAGATTTAAAACAACCGGAAAAAAAACAGCTTCTTTTTTTTCTGTTGAAATAGCATTGATGACTTCTTCAAGGTTCTTCATTGTAACCGGCTGCCATATCCATTGAATATCCAGTTTTTTAAAGATCCTAGTATATTCTTCAATACTTTGAGAAAAATCGTAGTAGTAATCAATATTTTCGTCTGTTGATTCTATATATGGAGCAAGTACCCAAACTTTCATCTTCTCCTTATCAGGAAGCAATTGGTTTAATGAGAAAAACTGTTGCAGCAGCGCCATGTATTAATCTTGTTGTTTTGATATTTCATTCTTAACGAAAGAATTCAATTGATAATTATGTAAAACAGAATTCGGAAGGAACGTTGCGCCTTTAATAATTTTTAAACAAACCCTTGTCCCACAGTTGCAATCAAATGGTTGTGACATACTTAGCTCTGTTGAAGGATAAAAAAAACACAATTCGTCATTAATATTTATTTCTTTTATTGCAATTAAATTCATGTTTTCTGTGTTAAAAAACACGTTGGGCTCACAACTATGATTGGTATATTTTAAAAATTCAGGAAATAAAGAAATGTGCTGCTGAGCAGAAACCTGAATTGTTAAAAAATTAGGTTGGGTGTGGGTTTCTTTTGCAGAAAAATTACAAATTATGTCACCAGCATTAAAAGTTTCAAGGGCAAACAATCCATGTTGTTGTAACGTATCGTTGAATAATACCTTCGCAAAATGATGTGTGCTTATCTCAATAAATGAATCTTGTGGTTCGAAATAATTAGACATGAAAGAGATTTAGGATGTCTTTTTAAAGATACAACTAACCACCAAAAAAAACAGGTTTATTGTTTTTTAGAAAGCGAATTAATAATATCCTTGTGCAGGGGAAAATCTTTCATTAGATAATTAGCTTCCGCCATTTCAAAGTCGTTGAAATCAAAGCCGGGAGCAACGGTGCAGCCAACAAAAGAATATGGACTTTCTGGTGCAGGACAACTTGCAAACCAACAATTGGCCGGAACAACATATTGAAAAACCTCTCCGCTTTTTATATTAGATCCTAGTTTGATAGTTTCTAAGTTCCCGTTGGGAAAAATAATATAAATCAACAAGCAGCCACCCGAATAAAAATGCCAGCACTCATCACTTTTTATTCTGTGAAAGGCAGAAAAAGTACCTTGTTCCAATAAAAAATAAATGGCTGTTGAAAAGCTTCTTATTCCTGTAAATCTATCGGGCAGTGCGTCTTTGGAAATATATTCAGTACTCTTATAATTTTCGCAAAACCAACCGCCTTCAGGATGGGGCAATAAATTAAAGTGCTTGATAAGTTCGGCGGGATTCATTATTGATTATAAATTATCGTATTTATAAATGGGGTCAATTTCAAATCCCGGCCCCATTTCACACACGGGTTTAATTACACCATCGTTTAAGCCGTATACCCAACCATGAAGAAGAGGTCTTTGATCATGTTTCCATGATTTTTGAACAATGGAAGTTTTGGCAAGATTCATAATTTGTTCCCGAACATTTAACTCGGTAAGCCTGTTTGCTTTTTCTTCGATGTTGTTTTTATTATCTATCTCGGTCTGATGAATTCTATAAACATCTTTGATATTTCTCAGCCATTTATCAATGATACCCAAAGAGTGATTTTCCATTGCCGCTTTAATACCTCCGCAACCATAGTGTCCGCAAACAATTATGTGTTTTACTTTCAGCACTTCTACTGCATATTCAAGAACACTTAAAAGATTGATATCTGTATGAACCACCAAATTGGCAATATTTCTGTGAACAAATATTTCACCGGGTTGGGTTCCTGTTATTTTATCGGCAGGCACACGACTATCGCTGCAGCCAATCCACAAGAATTCGGGTGTTTGTATATGAGAGAGTCTTGAAAAAAAATCCGGGTCAGACTTTATCTGCTCGTTTGCCCATGATTTATTTTTTTCTAAAAGTTTTTCGTAAGCAGTTGTCATAACAATGTTGAATTACCTCTTTAAATTCCTAATTAAATATTCATTCCGCCGCAGGCGCTGATAGTTTGTCCGGTAATATAATTACCTAAATCACTACCTAAAAACAGACACACATTTGCGATGTCTTCCGCACTGGCAAATCTCCCCAAAGGAATTAAAGACTTGTATTTATCGGCACTATCCCCTTCCTTAAGGTAGCTGGTCATATCTGTCTCAACAAATCCTGGTGCAACAGCATTACAGCGAATGTTTCTACTACCCAGTTCTTTGGCAACACTTTTTGTAAAACCAATCACCCCTGCTTTACTGGCAGCATAACTGCTTTGTCCTGCGTTGCCCATTTCTCCTATTACACTGCTCATGTTGATAATGCTTCCTTGTTTTGCTTTCATCATTGGCTTAATCACATGCTTTGTCATGTTAAAAACGCTATTCAAATTAACTTGAATGACTTCATTCCATTGTTCAGGGGTCATTCGTAAAAGTAAATTGTCTTTTGATATGCCGGCATTGTTTACACAAATATCTATTTGACCAAAAGCGGATAATACATCATTGACGAAATTTTCACAGGCAACATAATCCGCTGCATTGCTTTGATAGGCTTTCGCTTTTACACCCATTGCCTCAATTTTTTTTACGAGTGCCTCTGCTTTTTCTTTACTGCCATCGCTAACATAAGTAAACGCTACGTTTGCACCATGTTCTGCAAATTTTAGAGCTACGGCTTCTCCAATTCCCCTGGCTGCGCCGGTAACGATCGCTGTTTTTCCTTGTAACAAGTTCATGTCTTTGTTTTTATGATATAAATTAAAATTGAGAGATAATTAATTTGAATACAAAAGTAGTCAGGTGATGGAGATTAAACAATAAAAGCGTCAACAATTAATTTCTGCAAGAATCTCCTCAACTATCTTTCGTTCATTACTTAATCGTGGAATTTTGTGCTGACCGCCCACCCGTTGTTTTTTTTGCAGCCAATTAGAAAAAGTTCCTTTTGGCAACGAGTGAATTGTCGGAAGGCTGAGGGCTATGTCTTTGAATCTTTTGGCCTCATAGTCACTGTTAATGTTTTTCAAAGCCACATCCAGCTCGTATTTAAAATCATCCATAGAAGTTGGGGGTTGGTCAAATTCAATCAACCATTCATGCGCACCATTTTTTTGTTCGGAAAAATAAACAGGCGCAGCAGTATAATCAGTAACGATTGCTTTTGTTTTTTGAGCGGCTAAGGCAATAGCTTTATCTGCATTATCTACAATAACCTCTTCGCCAAAAGCATTCATATAGTGTTTAAGTCTGCCGGTCACTTTAATTCTGTATGGATTTAAATGAGTAAACAAAATGGTATCTCCCACCAAATATCTCCACAAGCCTCCTGTTGTGCTGATTATCAAAGCATAATTTTTGTTCACCACCACATTATCCAATCCAACAGTTTTTGGAAAAGCTTTTCCATATTCTTCCACCGGCATGAATTCATAAAAAACTCCGTGCTCTGTAAACAGCGTCATTCCATTATCTTCAGGGCTTTCTTGTCCGGCAAAAAAACCTTCGCTTGCATTGTATATTTCCAGATAGTTAATGGGCTTGCCGATAATTTTTTTAAAATGCTCACGGTAAGGAATAAACGAAACGCCGCCGTTTATATATAACTCTAAATTAGGCCACACTTCCTTAATCGTATTCTTGTTGGTAATTTCCAGAATTCTTTTTAAAAGAATAAGCGTCCATGTGGGCACGCCTGCAATTGATGTCACATTTTCGTTTGCGGTAGATTGCGCTAGTTTTTCAATTTTATCTTCCCAATCATCCATTAGCGCAACGCTAAGTTCGGGAGTGCGAAGCCATTGCCCCCAGAAAGGAGTGTTTTGCATTAATACGGCACTCAAATCTCCATATTGAATTTCACCATTGATTGTATTGATTTGATGAGAGCCTCCGATTACCAACCCCTTTCCTGTAAGTAAATCGCTGGAAGGAAAGTTCTTATAGTAATTAGACAATACATCTTTACTGGCCTTAAAATGATTTTCTTTCAAACTGTCTTCGCTAATTGGAATAAACTTACTTTTATTGCTGGTGGTTCCGCTGCTTTTTGCAAACCATTTAACAGGTGTGTTCCATAAAACATTTTCTTCTCCTTCGAGCATTCTTTCAATATACGGCAATAGCTGTTCATATTCATGAACAGGGACACGGCGCTTAAATTCTTTGATTGAAAAAAGGTTGGAAAACTGATATTTTTTTCCAAATGCAGTGTATTGCGCAGAGGATACAAGGTTTTGTAAAACATCTCTTTGAGCTTCCACCGGGTGATTCGTCCAGTTTTTTATGCGCCATAAACGCATTCTCGCCAATCTTGATATGGTGGAGGAAAGCAGCTTCATTTATGGAAAGATAAATAAATAATTTATAAAAAGAGGAGACAATGATTATTGTCTGGCTGCCTGTTCGTGTAAATAATCTTTTCTTTTAAGTTCAAAGTTTTTACCAAGATACAAACGCCGTACTTGTTCATCTCCGGCCAGTTCGTCAGCAGAACCATGTTTGAAAATCTTTCCGTCAATTAGCAGATATGCACGATCGCAAATGGAAAGGGTTTCATTTACATTGTGATCGGTAATTAAGATTCCTATGTTTTTAAATTTAAGCTTTGCAATGATTTCTTGAATATCTTCTACGGCAATCGGATCAACCCCGGCAAAGGGCTCGTCGAGTAAAATAAAATTAGGATCTACTGCCAAAGCTCTTGCAATTTCTGTTCTTCTTCTTTCCCCTCCGCTTAGCGTATCTCCGTTGTTTTTTCTTACATGCTGTAGCCGAAACTCATTAATTAATGATTCAAGTTTATTTTGTTGAGCCGCTTTATCCAGCTTTGTCATTTCCAGCACTGCTCTTATGTTGTCTTCCACACTTAGTTTTCTGAAAACGCTTGCTTCTTGTGGAAGATATCCGATTCCCATTTGAGCTCTTTTGTACATGGGTGTTTGCGTTATATCTCGCTCATTTAAAAAAACCTGTCCGCTATCTGGTTTTACTAATCCAACCACCTGATAAAATGAAGTTGTTTTACCTGCACCATTTGGCCCAAGCAGGCCAACAATCTCACCTTGACTAACATCAAAAGAAACATCATTCACAACGGTACGATTTCCGTATCGCTTAATCAGATTTTTCGTATGAATTGCGAGTGAGGCCATTAGATTTTTTACAAAAATAACTTAAGTTTACTACCCTGTATAAAATAAGTTCAAATCTTTTAAGATAAAAGCCCACAATAGTAAACAAACTTTGAAAAAAAACTATTTGGAAGTATCTTTATTCCTGATATGCAGATAAACCAAAACGGTTAAAGGCAGATTTAATATTATTCCATTACGCTGCATAAAAATTAACGCTCAATGAAAGTAATCGACCACATCAACCAATCAGAGAAACCACTGATATCATTTGAAATTCTCCCGCCATTAAAAGGCAGGGGAATACAATCTTTATATGACCATTTAAATCCATTAATGGAATATAAACCCGCATTTATAAATGTAACGTATCACAGAAGCGAGCATATATTTAAAAAAAGGTTAGACGGTTCCTTTGAAAAAGTGGTAGTGAGAAAAAGACCGGGAACAGAATCAATTTGTGCTGCCATCATGAACAAGTATAATGTAGATACTGTACCACATCTGATATGTGGAGGATTTGGCGTAAATGAAACAGAAGACGCTTTGATAAATTTGAATTATTTAGGTATTGATAATGTACTTGTACTTAGAGGCGATGCAGCAAAAAATGAATCTACATTTGAACCCGAACCAGGGGGTCACCAGTATGCCATTGATTTATTAAAACAAGTGGTGAATTTGAATGAAGGAGTTTACCTCGAAGAAAATTTAAAAAACACCTCCAAGACTAAGTTTTGTATTGGAGTAGCAGGATATCCAGAAAAGCATTTTGAAGCACCCAATATGGAAAGCGACTTAAGGCATTTGAAGGCAAAAGTAGATGCCGGGGCGGATTATATTATAACTCAAATGTTTTTTGATAATGCAAAATATTTCAGCTTTGTAAAAGCTTGCAGAGAAATTGGAATTATGGTGCCTATTATTCCCGGATTAAAGCCGATTTATTCAAAAAAACAACTAACAATTTTACCCAAAACCTTTCATATAGACCTTCCTACTCCATTATCAGAAGCCGTAGCTTCGTGTAAATCAGACACAGATGTTGAAAAAATAGGTCAAGAGTGGTTGTTGCATCAATCAAAAGAACTGAAGGAGTCGGGTGTTCCTGTTTTGCATTATTATACGTTAGGCAGGCCACAAGTTATAGCCAATGTGGTTAAAGATTTGCTTTAAAAAAAGCTAGTACATAATCCCCCATTTGTATATGAAATAAAAAAGGACTAATTAGGGATTGTTCATTGCAATAAAATGTCCAAAAATGCGTTTTATAGAAAGAAAAACGCACGTAATGAATAAAATACATTGTTCACAGGAGGTTATAGTTAATTTTAAAACGAGCTTTGTAAGGCGCAGAAATCAGAATCTGACAGCGTTCAACAAAGGCAATACACAATCACCCTCATTCAAGGAGGAGTGTTGGAACAACCGATTACCGGATATTTTACCGGAGTTGTTTAGAGATTTTACTGAAACATCTAATTTGAATACTTGGCAAATCAGAAACAAACCCCATTTTTTAATGCTTGAAATGTCGGACAATCCTTCCATGATGGAATTTGAAAAATCAATAGATCCGAATATATTCTTGGCTTTATCCAGCCTAAATTAATTACGCTGTTGGTTTCAGTAATTAATTTTACTGATGATTATATCTGGCCATTTTATTAATAGCCCAATTTAATGTTGTTTCTGGCCTAATTCTCCATACTTTGTATGTCTGCAGAAAGTATATTTTTCTACCATATTCTTTATTTCAATATCTTTAATATAGTTTATTAACTCAAAAAAAGAATAAATGGATAACCAAAGAGTCGACATGTTTATACTGTCAAATGGAAAATTTTTTGAAAGCCATCAAGTTAATATGATTAGAGAAAGATTGTTGGCTATTGATGATTCGAAATGGGTGATAATATCAACCATTCAGTTCAAAGACCCTACTACTTCGCTGATTGTGTCAATACTTGCAGGAAGTTTAGGAATTGATAGATTCCTTATAGGGGACAGTGGCCTAGGGGTAGGAAAGTTGCTTACTTGCGGAGGTTTTGGTATTTGGACAATTGTAGATTGGTTTCAAATACAAAAAGCTACAAGAGAGAAGAATTTAGAAAAAATTCAACAGTTTTTGTTTTAATGTCAATTAGCAGGAATAAGCTATATGGAATAATTTTGACCGCATGTTTTGCGGGAGCTGTATGGGCATGGTTACAATCCTCAAACAGCATGCCAGCATACAAGGGATTAAATGTTTGTTTGCTAAAAAATATTTTCAATATTCCTTGTCCGTCTTGTGGTTCTACAAGATCTCTATTGTTATTAATTAATGGTCAAGTTGCTGAAGCTTTGTACTTAAATCCAATTGGTTTCATTATTGCAACTATCATTTTCATTGCGCCAATATGGGTTTTGTACGACATAGTGTTTAAAGAAAAATCCTTTTTAATGTTTTATATTAAACTAGAAAGTGGTATTAAAAAACCCGGCGTTGCAATTACTCTGATAGTATTTATATTAATTAATTGGATTTGGAATATCAAAAAGGGAATATGATACAATCAAACAACTTCAGATATAGTCCGGGTGAACATGAAGCAGAAACGGCTTCTAGCAGCTATCTAATGTCTTTAATTGCAATTATAGTAGGGGCGCCTCTGCCAATATTGAATCTTCTCGCAACGATTATTTTTTATTTGAGCAATCGAAAATCTACCTATTTCGTACGTTGGCATTGCACACAGGCATTGCTTTCACAATTGTCCATGTTAATTATCAATAGTTTTGGTTTTTGGTGGACTGTTTCAATTGTGTTTACAGCTGAAACAATATCGAACGAGTACATTGCCTATATGATTTCTGCTATAGCGTTTAATATCGTTGAATTCATAGCAACACTTTATACGGCTGTTCAAACAAGAAAAGGTAAACATATTGAATGGTGGTTTTATGGAGGCCTTACAAATATTCTATGTAAAGAATCTAGATAACATGAGTTGTTTCTAAGTGTTAGAAAATGCAGCGGATAATATCTTCGACTTTAATAAAAAAAGCAGAAATGAAGAAAGCAGTTTTTCAAGGAATTTTAATAGTGACATTGTTTTTTGGAACATGGTATTTGTTGGCACAAATAAAATGGGTAACTATTTTTAATATTCAAAAAAAAACAGAAAATACAGAACAAAAACTCGGAGAGATTTTTTGGGATGTATTTAAAAAAACGGGAAAAGAAAATACCAATAAGAACGTAAAAAATACTATAGATAGTATTGTGAATCATATATGTGAGACAAACGGCATTAACATAGCTAAAATAAAAATACATGTTTTAGAGAAGGATGATATCAATGCTTTTGCATTACCTAATGGTCATTTAATTGTTTTCACCGGACTTATTTCTCAATCAGCTAATCAAGAAGAGTTGGCGGGTGTTATATGTCATGAATTAGCACACATCGAATTAAATCATGTGATGAAAAAATTAATTCAGGAAATAGGATTTACAGTAGTTGGATCTATAACAAGCGGAAGTGAAGGGGCCACAATAATAAAAGAGGCGACCAAGTTACTTTCCTCTTCTGCATATGACAGAAAATTAGAAAAAGAAGCGGACATCAAAGCGGTAGACCTGATGGTTGAAGCAAACATAAATCCAAAGCCTTTTGCAGATTTTCTTTATAAAATGTCTGATAAAGAAACTATTAAACAATTTACTTGGATTAGTACTCACCCCGATTCTAAAGAAAGAGGAAATTATATTCTTTCTTATTGTAAAACAAAAAGCAAGCAATACCGCCAAGTAGTTACTGCAGAAGGCTGGTTCAAAATGCAGCAAGAGTTAAAAAAGAGCGAATAGGATGCTTTTTTCTATAGCGAACAAATTATTATAAGCTGCTTTCGATTGGCAAATTATTTAATAGTAAAAGCTGTTAAAAAATGTTTATCGTTTAAACAGCATCATTCCAAATGAGGAAACGTCAACTAATTGGTAGTTTTTTAGTAGGGGTTTGTTTAAAGAATCATTGAGTCGCTTTCCGTCTAAAACAATGTAATCTAGAGCGGGAATTTGTTGAGTGAACTTGTTGGATAGATTGTTTATTTTACCAACAGAATAATAATTATTATTCCAAATTCGGTTGTTCCACATATAAGGAAAAAGCCCGGCATCGTTCCTACAGATAAATCCAATTTTTAACCCACCGGCCTCAAACCGATTGTTAAATTCGCGGTATTTATAGATTTTATTTTTATTGGTTGGCAGAACATCATAATAAGACCTATTGAACACGCTTTCTTTAAAAGTTCGGGTGACTTTCCCATACTGTATTACCGGTCTTTGATTGTTGAAAACAATACATAAACTACTTGTAAAAATTGAAAATATAAGCCACATTCGATAATATGAAGTGTTTTTTAAAACAATTAAATTAGATAGTGAAAGAATTACAAATGCAGGGATTAATAATCTCGTATGCCATATTTGCCATTTGAGCATAGCAGAAAAAATCACAAAGCTCAATAAAAAAAGGAATATTCCGCACAACCATAATCTAAATCCACTTTTTTTAAAATTTAGAATCGCCGAAACCATTACAAGGCAAGAAATAAAAAAAAGAAAGAAATTCGGAACACTGTCCTCCTCAAAATAGTTTTTGATTTTCATTTCTGGAATTGAAAATTTAAATCCTGCAAAATTTAATGCAGGCTCATTTATAGAGGGAAGATTGAACTTGAGGTGGATTTTTTGAACTATTTGATAAATAGGAAAAATATTTAACGGCGGACAAAGTTGAACAGAGATATTTTTTATTGAATTTGAAACAACGGACTTGGCTGTGATTATTTCATTTTGATAAAACACCTTTTCTTTTTGATCCTGACAATATATATTGCCAGACAAGGAAATATTTCTATAATAAAAAGGAAACAATAAAAACAAAACAAGAGCAACGCCGATAAAGAATCTTTTAAAGTTTTCTATATTTATTAGCGGTCTAAACGCCCCTCTATTCAACAACAAAATCAGCAAAAAGCCTACCGTAATGGAAGATAAAAAAACATAAGAAGTGCCCTTTGTCAGAACCGATAAAGCAATACTCGTAACAAAAATAAAAACATTTAACCTTTTCTCTTTAATCAAAATTACCCAGCAATAAATGTAATTCAGTATAAAATACGTAACAAGAATATCGTTTTTGGTATTGCTTGCCTCCAATACAGCAGAGCTCACCGAGAGCAATGCAATAGCGACATCCGTAAATTCCACTTCCTTTTTTCCCAAAAGTTTCTTTAAAATAATGTATGCAACCACCATGGAAAATATCAAATAAAAAAACTGTTGAAGGTTTAATATATTAACGGGCCCGAAAGTAGCATACACCCAAGTCAACTGCACTTCTGAAAGAATGGGCTGATAAATTTGTCTGAAAACATGAGTTGGGTAATGATAGATATTGTGGTTTTGAAGCCATATTATCATTCTAGGTAAATGATAAGTATTGGAGTCCCAATTATTTGGTGGAAACATTAAAGCAGAAACTAAAATACCCAAAAGCATAAGAAGAACAAAAAATTGAGTAGCTGTTGGTTTTTTCACAATTATTTTTATAAACGAATTGAGGTGTTCTCTTTTTGAAAAAACTTGATACAAATAAAAGAGTAAGGCGACCCAAGAAATACACCTTAAAACAGACATAGAGAAAAAGTCTCCGATACTCAGCGCTTCTGATAATATATAAGTTGTCAAAGAGAATCCCAGCACAAAATAATTGGCTCGTATTAACCTATGGTCATTTTTAGTTAAGCAAGACATTAAGCCAAGTAATAAAATAAAAAGATAAATCATCTTTGAGTATTAAAAATGCATTATGTTTTTAAAATCAACACCACACTTAAAAAGAAGGACGTTTTCATTTTTGAAAAGCATAGATAAAAATAATTGATTTATTTAGAAAATTGAGCCTTAAATCCTTTTACCCGCATTTCAATTGTAAGCAAAAGTCAATAAAACATCTAAAAGTCATTGTTTCTTGATATATAGGCACCCTTCAATACTTTTTATTTAAACGGCACAGCTTCTCCATGAAAAAGCAACACGATTTTATATTCCATATAGGAATATAAAATCCAATAAATAAAAAGGACTTGCAAATAAGTTGATAAGTAGTTTTTAATAGCTTTAACCTTTGTAACTTAGTGAATGCCACTTTGTGTAAATTTTAAAAACCAACACCAATGACCTTAAATATAGAAACGCCCGCTTTATTGTTTTCCGCAACAACTTTGATTCTATTAGCTTACACGAACAGGTTCCTTACCATCGCCCAATTAATCCGATCATTAAAGAAAACATACAAAAAGGAAGAAAACAATAATATACTGTTAGAGATAAAAAATCTAAATCTTCGATTAACACTTATCCGTTACATGCAATTGATGGGCGTATTGTGTCTTTTTCTTTCTGTTTTGGCGATGTTGATGTTATTTGTAGAAAAACACGAAATGGGAATTTTTTTGTTTGCGACTAGTATTGTTGCGTTGCTCATTTCTCTGGGAATCTCTTTTTGGGAAATCAGCATTTCCGTAAACGCACTGAAGTTGCACCTAAAGGATTTGAAGGAGGAAGAATAGCAAAATAAGGCGCAATATTAAAACGGATTGAATCAACAATAAAAAACGAAACGATTTTTATCTTATTCTTTATGTTTTAAATTTCAGAAAAAAAGACTCAATATATTTATAAGAAATTGATGCGAACAATAAAGAAATAATAAAACTGAAAGGATAAATTAACCAATTATTTAAATATCCGATTTCTTTGCAGATATACAAAGTCATTACAATAGCAATAGGATGGTACATATAGAATCCATATGACGTCTTGCCCAAATAGATTAATATTCTGTTTTCTAATGAAAGTTTTAAATTTGAATTGGCTGCAAAATTGATGATAATAATACCAAAAAAAACAGAGTAGATGGTAAAGTGAAAATAAGGAAATTTGATGTTTGCAAAATAAAAAATTAAAACCGCTATTAAGGAAAGGTAAAAAAAAGCAGTATTGCAAACTATCCTAAACAATTTATTTTTGTTAAATAGGATTACGGCAAATATTCCTCCGATAGACATGCTGTCAATTTTAAAGCTATTCCAAAACTGGTAAACCGCCATTCGATTGGGTATAATGTCAAAAGACTCCTGCGACAATAAATAGTTTATTAAATTATAAAGCATTATTATAATTAACATTTTTAAAACCCTATGTTTTTGAAATTTTCGCAGAAATAATGGCCAAAGCAAATAAAACTGCTCCTCGCTACCTATGGACCAAGAGTGAGATAGATAGGGTACAAAATAAAAACAACTTGCTAAATTGGGTAGAAGCGATCCGTATAGAAGCGTCTTGGATAATAAATCTGAATAAACAAAACTTTTGCCATATTGTGGAAGGGTGAATACGGGTATATTGGGAAGTATGAAAAGCGCAACTACAAACAATAAAAAATAAACCGGCCAGATTCTAAGCGCTCTTCTAAAATAAAAAGACTTTATATTAATATTTTGGTTTTTATACTCCTCTTTGATTAATAAAAAAGTAATCAAAAAACCACTTAAGACAAAAAAACCACTACCCCTAACTTGCCCCCTTCATATGGAAACTGAAAAAAATAATTTGGTATTTTTTTGATCTGTTTTAACTGTTCAATATGGGGGAAAAATACCATCATGGCGGCGATGAATCTTAAACCATGAAGATTTGGGAAGTATGTTTTTGCCATATTCATTTTTTCTTAGTAAATTTTCACAGGCTTTTTTTTGGACGAGGCACATTGACTATCAAATAAAAAACCAGCTGTTTTTAAATAGTGCACCACAATAACAAGACGCCTAAGTTAATTAAAATTTCGGGGTTCATTGCATTAAAGGTAAACTTAGTTGGTTATAATGATGAAATAGATGCGATAGGTTGCTAATAACATACTCTTTATAAAAAAATAAAACCCTGATATAAATAAACTAATTTTGTGCATCATTAATCAACGTCACAGGATGAAAAAAAACCTTCTTTTTGTTTTATCTCTTGTGCTTTCAATAGTTTCTTTCTCTCAAATAAATAGTGTGCACAAAATAACCGGTAAGGTTGTTAGCGCGGAAACCAATTCTCCATTAGAATATTCAACGATTTCTATTTTCCTTCCCGATGAAAAAAAGCCATTTACAGGGTGTACCAGTGACAAATCAGGCAATTTTTTATTAAAAGAAATTCCTACTGGTGTTTATACAATTTTAATTGAGAATATCGGATACAAACCCTTTAGCGTAAAAGGCGTTTCGGTAAACGAATCTACGGGTACTGTTAACCTGAAAACCATTTCTCTATCAGTATTAAACACAGAAATGTCGGGTGTAACTGTTGTTTCCCGTTCAAAGCTTATTGATAATAAAATTGACAAATTGGTTTTCAATGCGGAAAAAGACCTCACTTCTCAATCGGGGGACGCAACAGATCTTCTGAAAAAAATCCCACAAGTTTCTGTAGATGTTGATGGTAATGTGCAATTGGCTGGAAATAACGGAATTCGATTTTTAATCAATGGAAAACCATCCTCGGCTTTTGGAAGCAACATGGCTGATGTTCTCCAGTCTATTCCGGCAAGCCAAATTAAAAGCATTGAAGTGATTACCAATCCGGGTGCTAAGTATGATGCTGAGGGCATGGGTGGAATCATTAACATTATTATGAAATCTAGCACCACCAAAGGATATAGCGGAAGTATATCGGCAACAGCCGGTACCAGAATGGAAAATACTGCATTAAATTTTGGAATTAGAAAAAAGAAAATCAGTTTCAATGTGTTTTTTAGCGGTAATAAAAAACTTCGTGCAACAAATTTAATAAACAGCAATCGCGTTACTTTTACCGACACCACTTCCAACAAACTTATCCAACATTCAGCAAATGATTATGAAAGACACGGTTTTCAGTCGGGTATTGGGTTGGAATATAATCCAAATAAATACAACAGCATTTCTGCAAATCTAAACTTCAACAATTTCGGGAACAGCTATACAAGCGAAATGAATCAATCGCTGCAAAACAATGAACCATCGGGCACCACAAACATTTTGTCTTTATTAAACACCGAAAACAAAGTAGCAGTAAATACAATAGAATGTGCGATACTGTATAAAGTAAAGTTTAAAAAAGAAGAAAAGACCCTTGATATCAAAGCAAATACCAGCAGAAGTGACAACAAGACAAATGGCACCACACAACAGCAAGCAATTCCGGATAACAATATCAATTTTGGAACAAAAAACAATAATCCGGCTATTATCAAATTAACTGAACTTGCTGTAGACTATTCAAATCCTGTTAGAAAAGATGTAAGGATTGGTCTGGGATCTAAGCTGAGTATTTTTGAAATCAACAGCAATTCTACAACACAAAGCTATTCTCCGAATATTAATACCTACGAGCCAAACGAAGATTTATCAACCAGCATTCATTATAAACAAAAAGTTTTTGCCGGATACGGGGAAATCAGTTTTCCGGTTGCTCGTTTATTTGAAACAAAAATGGGCGGTCGTTTTGAGCGTACTGAAATAAATAGCGTATATACTGGCGAAGTTGTTAAGATTCCTTCATACAACACGATTGTGCCATCTGTTTATTTTTCAAAAAAAATAAAAGAAAAAATTACGGTTAAATTAAGTTATACCAAAAGACTACAACGCCCGGATTACGAGGCATTGAATCCATATATTTTTACGATTGACCCCAAAAACTTTACAACAGGAAATCCATATTTAAAACCAGAAATGGCACATAGATTTGAATTTAGTTATAATAGAGACTTGGGTAAAACAGGATCTCTTATGATTACCTCTTTCTATCGCATCAATTATGATGACATTCAACCTTTCGTTACTTATTATCCTTCCTATATAATTGGAGATTCTGCTTATTCAAATGTTGCCCTTACAGGTAAAGTTAACATTGGCGAAGAAAGAAATATTGGATTGGATCTGTTTGAAGACCTAAGGTTCTCCTCTAAAATGAATTTCAGAAGTAATGTTTCTCTTTTTTATAGAAACACATTAGATTCGGCAATCAATACGAACAGTTTAAACTACAGGTTTAATGTAAACGCCTCATATCAATTCAGCAATACGCTGACAGGGGAAGTTTTTTGCAATATCAATTCACCCAGAAATGAAGCACAGGGGCGCTATCCATCTTTTTCAACCTATAACATTGGACTAAGAAAACAAATTTGGAATAAAAAAGGTAGCATAGCCCTTACTTCCAACAGTTTGTTCGGCAAGTATTTGAATATGAATACAAGCGTTTCCGGAAATGGGTTCAATGTAGAAAGTCAAAGAAAAATTATTTTCAGGTCTATCGGCATAAACTTTGTTTGGAAATTTGGAAAAATGGATTTCAAAAAGACCAACATGGAAAACGAATCAGGCGCAATGATGCCATAAGTTTTTCTAATGCGTTATTAACACTATAAAGATGAGTGCTATCAACTCCCTATTTAAAAAATTATTTTTATTGTTGTCAATTTTCTTGGGAAGCTTTTCTTCTTTCGCACAACGCATAGATTCTTTATCGGTTAAAATGGATTATCATCAATATTTTCTAGGAGATACCATCGACATAGAGGCCAAACTGTTCAATTATACCGCAGCTTCCAATGCATCAACCCTTCATTTATGGATTGAAGAAATTAAAACAGAAAAAAAATGGCATTACAGATACCCACTATTAAACGGAGAGCTGAATTCAAGTTTGATAATCAACAATACGATTAAGGATGGTATTTATGCATTTAACTTTCAATTGCAAAAATCTTTTTTTAATCTGTTGGGCGCTGTTAAAAATGCTTCCCAAAAGGACAATAGTTTAAATTATGTGTTGATTACAAAAAACATGCAAACCATTGCAGATGCGGTTGGTTTAAACCAAGACAAGTCTTTTAAACTTGGTCGGCTTTTGTTTCAGGACTCTGCTTTTATTGTTTTTTCGAAACCCAAACACAACAGGAACGACCTTGTTATCAATATTTCAACACCGCTCGACTCGGCGTTCATTCCCTCTAGCACTATTACAAGGTTTGTTTCTATAGGAAATGTAAATGATAGCAGTAAAAGACTGGTACTACAATCAACCTATTCATTTAATGAAGATGGTCAATTGTATAAAACTATATTGCCCGAAGTGGTAGTAAAAGCAAAGGCGAAAAAACAAATAGATGATTTTGAAAAAGAAAATGTCACCGGTTTTTTCGCAGGAGTAGACGCAACAGTAATAGATGGATTGGAATCCAGTGAAATAGCCAATGCACAAGATTTGTTTTCATATTTAACAGGAAAAATTGCCGGGCTATCACAGCAATGGGGAGAAAATGGCCTTCCGCAATTAAAATGGAGAAACCGTCGAACAGAAATATTTATTAATGAAATAAAATCAGACGAGGATTTGTTGCTCGATATAAACCCCGCCGATATAGCAATGATAAGAGTTTATCAACCCGGAACACAAATTTCCACCAGCAACAGCGATGGGGGGACAATTGCTATTTATACCAAAACGGGGAACTATAAAAAATCAAGCAACACCAGCTATAGTTTTTTTATCAATGGGTACAACGGGTTGGATTCTGTTTGGAAATAAATTATTGTACAAATCTTCCGTATTAAAATCCTTATCAGCAGTTCTTTAATATCTTTGAGAATATTTTTCATCAACAACATTAATTGAACATGCCCTTATTTATTTACAATTCATATTCCCGAGCAAAAGAAGTTTTTGAACCGGTTACACCCGGGCATGTTGGAATGTATGTTTGCGGACCAACAGTAAGTGGCGAAAGCCATTTAGGACATGCAAGACCCTATATCACATTTGACGTTGTTTACAGATACCTGCTTCATAAAAAATTCAAAGTTCGATATGTGCGCAATATTACCGATGCCGGACATTTTGAAGAAGAAGGAAGAGAAGCAGAAGACAAAGTGAGTAAAAAAGCACAGCTTGAAAAGTTAGAGCCAATGGAAATGGTGCAAAAATATACGAATCTTTTTCATTGGGCCATGAAGCAATTCAACTGTATAGAACCCAGCATTGAGCCTACCGCAACTGGACATATTGTAGAACAGATTGGGATGATAGAGGACATCATCGCTAAAGGATATGCTTACGAAGTTAATGGCTCTGTATATTTTGATGTTAAAAAATATGCAGCCAGCCACGATTACGGAAAATTAAGTGGAAGAATTATCGATGAATTGTTGGACGCAAGCAATAGAGAAGAAGTAACGCGTGATTTGGAAGGACAACATGAAAAAAGAGATGCGGCAGATTTTGCTTTGTGGAAAGCGGCACCACCTGAACATATTATGCGCTGGAAAAGCCCATGGGGCGAAGGTTTTCCTGGATGGCACATCGAGTGTTCTGCGATGGCAACTAAATATTTGGGAAGTCGATTTGATATTCACGGGGGCGGAATGGATTTGTTGTTCCCGCATCATGAAAGTGAAATTGCACAAAGCACTATTTGTAATCATGTTTCTCCGGTAAAATACTGGATGCACAACAATATGATTACGATTAATGGTAGAAAGATGGGAAAGAGCTATAACAATGTAATTAAACTTACAGAACTCTTTTCCGGCAATCATCCATTATTAAGTCAGTCTTTTAATCCAATGACGATTCGTTTTTTTATTTTACAAAGTCACTATAGAAGTACACTTGATTTCGGTAATGAAGCATTGATAGGAAGTGAAAAGGCTTTTAAAAGGTTGTGGGATGCTTATGAAGTATTGAAAAAAATAGATGGAGAGAACAACACAGAACCAGCAGATACGGAGTTGGATAATAAAATAAATACTTGGCTTCAGGAGTTGGAAGTTTTTATGGACGATGATTTTGGTAGTCCGCGTGTCATTGCCAATATGTTTGAAATGGCGCCGATTATTAATTCCTTAAAGGATGGCATCATTCATAAAAAAGCATTAAGTCACCAAACAATTGAATTGATGAAAAATCAATTCAAGATTTATTTAGAAGACATTTTTGGTTTAACGAGTATGAATACTGAAAATACCGAAATATTAAAACCGGTGATGGAGCTTTTGTTGGAAATTCGTAAAGAAGCAAAAACCAAAAAGGACTTTGCAACATCCGATAAAATTCGCAACCAACTAACGGCAATGGGTATTGTAATAAAAGACGACAAAGACGGTAACAGTAGCTGGGGCTTGGGTTAAAACAATTTTGTTAGAATATTCGAATAAGCTTTACAATCTCCTCAAGGTGTGTTTTATCAACATCATCAAAGTGTTGTAAGTGTTCACTGTCAACATCTAACACACCTATGATTTGATTGTTGCTAAAAACGGGCACCACTATTTCCGATTTAGAAAAACTACTACAGGCAATATGACCGGGAAATGTTGAAACATCATCCACAATGATGGTTTTCTTTTCTTTCCAGGCAGTACCACAAACTCCGCGCCCGTATTGAATTCTTGTGCAAGCCACTGGACCCTGAAACGGCCCCAACACCAACTCGTTGTTTTTAATTAAATAGAAACCAATCCACCACCAATTGAATTGTTGCTTCAACGCAGCTGTAATATTGGCAAGGTTGGCAATCAAATCCTTTTCGTGTTCAATCAATCCATTTATTTGCGGTAAGATCTGTAAATATTGCTCCTCTTTAGTTCCTTCAATTTTTAATAATTCGATAGACATAAACAATATTATTTTAAATCTCTTTCAGCAAATCATTTATTAAAGAGGCTTCATATCCTTTTTGTAGTAAATAACCCATTAATTTTTTATTTCTGACGAAAAGATTTTTTTCTTTTGAAAGTTGGCTTATTTTTTCAGAGAAAAGTTTTTTTAATTTTTCAAGGTATTCGTCTTCGTCAATATTAGCGATGGCTTTTTTTATGCAAAATTCGCTTATTTTATGTTGCTTCAAGGCATATTTTATTTTTATGCGCCCCCAGCCTTTCATTCTGAACTTTCCACCGGCAAAAGCTATGGCGTAACGCTCCTCATTTAAATAGTTTTCACCAATTAAATAAGTAATCAATTCTTCTACTTGCTCTTTATACAATCCAAAACTAAAAAGCTTATCCCTTACTTCGGTATGGCTTCGCTCCTGGTAGGAGCAATAGTTTACTATCTTATCTAAAGCTTTTTCTTTGCCAATATTCAACGGTTGCATGATATGTTGATAAAAAACGTATAATAAAGTATGAAATTATGAATAATAACTTGCTTTCATTAAGTGCAATATTTTATCTTTGACCCGAATTAAAATATCAATATGAAGTTTATCGTATCATCATCCGCACTTCTTAAACAACTCCAGCAAATTAGTGGAGTAATTAACACAAATACGGTTCTGCCTATTTTGGAGGATTTTCTGTTTGAGATTGATAAAAACAAATTAACAGTAGTTGCTACCGATTTGGAGACTGTTATGAAAATTCACATGGAAATAGAAGCAAAAGACAGTGGTAAAGTATGTATACCTGCCAAAATATTGATTGATTCTTTGAAAAACACTGCAGAGCAACCATTAACGTTCAACATAGATAAAAACTATGGTATTGAAATTACGAGCGACAATGGTAAGTATAAGCTCATGGGTGAAAATCCGGATAACTTTCCGCGTGAGCCAAAAGCAGACGATGCGAATTCTTTCACAATGACCTCGGGAACATTGGTAACTGCAATCAATAAGTCAATATTTGCTGTTAGCACCGATGATCTTCGCCCTGCCATGACAGGAGTATATTTTGAATTGGATAAAAAAGGCATGACATTCGTTGCAACGGATGCACATAGACTGGTTCGTTATACTAGAAAAGACATCAAGTGTCCACAAAAAGATTCTTTCATCGTTCCTAAAAAACCGCTGTCATTATTAAAGGGAGCACTTCCAGATAATGAGGATGAGCTAATGGTATCTTACAATAAGAATCACCTTTTTGTAACACATGGCAGCACTGAGCTGGTATGTAGATTAATTGACGCAAGGTTTCCGGATTATAAAGTGGTAATACCAACCGACAATCCATATCAAATGATGGTGAATAAAAATGATTTTCAGAATGCTTTGCGCAGAGTAAGTGTATTTAGTAACAAGAGTACAAATCAAATCGCATTGCATATCAGCGGAAATCAATTGCAAATTACAGCACAGGATGTTGATTTCAGTAATGAGGGTAACGAAAGAATGTCTTGTCAGTATGATGGAGAAGAGTTACAGATTGCATTTAATGCAAAGTTTTTAATTGAAATGTTGAATGGGGCAGAAACGGAAGAAGTAGTAATGGAATTAAGTACATCTACTAAGGCGGGCATTTTAAAACCTGGCGAACAACCTGAAGGAGAAGAATTATTGATGCTGGTAATGCCTTTGATGTTGAATAATTAATATGTTCGAATAGCAGTTAAAATATCAGGAAGCCCCGTTTAGGGGCTTTTTTGTACACAAAAGTTTTTATGTAAAAGTGATGATATTCATATAAGGAAATACCTCAAGTGCTATGATTAAAATAATTATAGACTAACTTTGTTCTCTAAATAACAGCATACATTTTGATAGAAAAAAAGAAAGCGATTGGCAATGAAGAAAACGCAATACTTGTTGGACTTATTCAAAAAGATCAGACAGAACAACAGGTAAATGAATACCTTGATGAACTTTCTTTTCTTGCGGAAACTGCCGGCGCACAAACGGTTAAACGATTCACTCAAAAAATGTCTCACCCAGACAGCAAAACATTTCTTGGAAAAGGAAAGCTGGAAGAAATTAAACAGTACATACTATTAAAGGGAAATATCAGTATTGTGATTTTTGATGACGAGCTTTCCGGTGCACAAATCATCAATATAGAAAAGGCGCTTGGAATGAAAACCATAGACCGAAGCGATCTCATTTTGGATATTTTCGCGAGTCGTGCTAAGACCGCTCAGGCAAAAACACAGGTAGAACTTGCCCAATATCAATATATTTTACCACGGTTGAAAGGAATGTGGAAACACTTGGAAAGACAAGGAGGAGGAGTGGGAACAAGAGGTCCCGGAGAAACAGAAATAGAAACGGATAGAAGGATTGTGAAAGATAAAATTGCTTTATTACGGAAACGCCTTTCCGAAATAGATAAACAAGCCTTTACACAAAGAAAAGAGAGAGGAGAGTTTATTCGCGTGGCATTGGTGGGCTATACAAATGTTGGCAAATCAACATTGATGAACATCCTAAGCAAAAGTGAAGTATTTGCAGAAAACAAATTGTTTGCCACATTAGATACTACTACCAGAAAAGTCGTATTTGAACAAACGCCATTTTTATTGAGCGATACAGTAGGATTCATAAGAAAATTACCACATCATTTAGTGGAAAGTTTTAAAAGCACATTGGATGAAGTAAGAGAAGCAGATATCTTGTTGCATGTGGTGGATATTTCACACAATCAATACGAGGAACAACTTGCTGTAGTAAACAAAACGCTTGCAGAGCTTGGATCTGCTGAAAAACCGACGATTACTGTTTTTAATAAGATGGATAAATATGAAGCAGAGACTTTTGATCAGTGGCTGGAAGAAGATGTGAAGCAAGATATTTTGAGAGAGTTGAAAGAAAGGTGGCAGCAGGAAACAAAAGGCAATTGCGTTTTTGTTTCTGCAATTGAAAGAAAAAACCTGGATGGATTAAGGCAGACAATATTAAATAAGGTGCGAGACATGTATCAAATTAGGTATCCTTATAGGGCGGAGTTTTTTTATTAAAATCGTAAAGTAAAAATTTAAAAGTAAAAAGTAAAAAAGATCACTAATAGATTTTTAATTGTTTTTAATTTTAATTGGTAAGCCGTAAGCTCTTTAATAATAAAAAAATTAGTACTATTATTAATTAAAACTTTAGAAACAGCACAAGTTGATTTTAACTTTTAACTTTTTCATTTTGAATTATCATGATCTGGCATAAAATAGCAGAAAGCAGAATAGAATTATTTTCCGACACAAGTAATAATTTAGTGGAGATAGAAGTAGCGGGAAAAAAAGTTTGTTTGGTAAACAATCACGAGGGTTTGTTTGGCTGTAATGCTAGATGCCCGCATGCGGGTGGTAAAATGGTTGATGGATATATAGACGCATTGGGAAATATTGTTTGTCCATTGCATCGATATAAATTCGATATACAAAAGGGCCGAAATACCAGTGGAGAGGGTTATTTTTTAAAAACATATCCTATTGAAGAACGAGAAGAAGGTATTTTTGTGGGTATTTAGAGAAAAATAGCAGTTTCTGTAAGATTTTTTTGAAATCAATTTGCTGAAACATTGAAAAACATTATTTTTGCAATCCGGTTTATTTGTTGTGCAAGCAAAAAATACTGACCGGACATCAAATTCCTCCTTAGCTCAGTTGGTTAGAGCATCTGACTGTTAATCAGAGGGTCTCAGGTTCAAGTCCTGAAGGGGGAGCCCAACTGGACAAGCCATCAGCAATGATGGCTTTTTCTTTGTCTATTAGTGCATTAGGCTAGTTGCATCTTTTTGTTATTTCAAATGTCCCTTTTTAAATAGAGGCAACTCAATACCTAATATATTTTTAATATTCAATTGCCGAGACAATTATATTGTAAAAACATTTCAGACTTAGTAAATCTCATTTCACACGATTTCCAACTCAGTTCATCAAAATAATTATTGACACATTTACTTTTTTTAGAAGTTTGTGGTATTCATTCACACATAAACTTTTAAAGATGAAAAAAATAATCTTAATTATTACTGTCCTCGCAATTACTCATTCTGCAAATGCACAGGGCATAAAAAAGGACAATACGAAAAAAAATCAAATGTATTATTCATTTGCTTGGGGTCTTTTCAAATCAAAAGACTATCCAAAAAATAAATTGAGTGATTTTGAATCGAGTAAGATAATTCCAAAAATCATTGTCAAAAATGGTTTAGATAGCACATTATATGATCAAAAAAGTATTCTTTGGGGCGCAATTCAATGGTCAGAAAAGAAAAGTAAATAATGTATTAAAATCAGAACGTAATGAAAATCAATTTTATCAACTCGGCCAATTTAGGAAAAAATGAATGGTGGCGTTTTGTGTTGACTATTTTGGCCACTGCCTTTACCATATTATTAACTAATTTATTGATTCGTCAAATACTCCCATCAGTAAAAGAACTATTTCCTAAAAATGATTTTGGTAAAGATTTGGGCACGTATAGTCTTGTTTTATTAGTATTTGGTATTGCTCTTTTAGCGTTTATAGTTGCCGCAAGTAAATTTCATAAAAGACCAATAATGTCTTTTATCTGCGAGGATAAAAAATTCAGTTTCAAATACTACTTTTTAGGTTTTATTTCGTGGGCTATACTTCTATTTATTGGTAATTTGATTACAGATTTTGAAACCTTCAAATCCTTTGTATACAATTTCAACCCAATGCATTTTTGGGTTCTACTTTTAGTGGGCTTCTTTTCCATTGGTGTTCAGTCCTTTTTCGAGGAAATAGTCATTCGTGGTTATTTATTGCAAGGTCTGCAATTGCGTATCAAGAATTTTATAATTCTCATCCTATTTAATGCGCTAATTTTTAGTATTTTACATATAGGATATGGTATTGGAAGTTTTCTTTCTTCCTGGTTTTTTGGAATTGCTTTTGCCATAATTGTAATTTTGCAAAAAAGAATAGAATTTGTATCGGGAGCACATAATGCCAATAACTTATTACTCGCACTTGTTTTTTTGGATTTATCTGATGCAAGTAAAGAAGAATTTAGCTGGGCAATTAATTGGACTGAATTTGGCTTACACATTATAGCTTTATTGCTGCTTGTTGGGATAGCCTTTAAGTTTTTAAAAAAAGAGAAATGAGGGTAAGAGTATTATATCACTTAGCATTTTGGGTCTTTTTAACTATGCTTTTTTATCAGCAGAACCCTGAAGCAGATTTGCTTGAATATTTTAATTGGCTTTCAGTTCTTGGAATCTCAGCAGCGGTAGTTTATGTGAACCTATTTATACTTTTCCCAAAGTATTTATTTAAAAAAAGTACTTTATTTATTCATTAGTACTTTCATTAATTCTCACATTAGGAGCTTTTATTCTTAGGGTAATTTTACCTGCAGGAAATTCCACATTTGCAGTGCCTTTTCTTCTGAATTTTATAAACCTATTTTTCTTTGTTGTTATCACAAGTTCTTTTAAGTTTTTTAGAGAATATAGAAGAAAACAAGAGTTGTTAATTTTGTCTGAAAACGAACAACTCAAAACGGAACTTTCTTTATTTAAGTCACAAGTGAATCCCCATTTTTTATTCAATACATTGAATAATTTGTATGGATTAATAATACAAAATCAGAACACAGAAGCATCAGAAATTACATTAAAACTTTCTGATCTAATGCGTTATATGTTGAAAAGCAGTAAAGAAGTACATGTAAGTTTGAGAGACGAAATTAAATTTATTGAAGATTATTTAGCCATAGAAAAAATACGTTTAGCAAATAATGTTCAAATTAAGTTTGAATTTTCAGGGCTAGAGAAAGATAGTTTAATCGCCCCTTTGTTGTTTATTCCACTGGTAGAAAATATTTTCAAGCATGGGATGCAAAATATTGCAGAGGAAAATTTCGCACACCTTTTTTTATCAAAACAAGGAAATGAAGTGTTTTTTGAAGTTCACAATTCAATTGGAAGAAGTATAAATAAACAAATTATAAGTGGGACTGGCTTAATTAATTTACGTAAAAGATTGCAACTAATCTACCCTCACAAACACCAATTAGAAATAAATAAAACAGAAACTCATTTTAAAGCTATTCTATACGTACAATTATGAAATACCAATGCTTAATAGTGGATGATGAGCCTGTTGCCCAACAAATATTGGAGAAATATATCAATCAAATTGAAGCACTTCATTTAGTGACGAAATGTAGTAATGCTTTTGAAGCAATGAATATTTTACATCAGGAAAGAGTCGACATCTTATTTTTAGACATTAAAATGCCAACATTATCAGGGCTAGAAATGCTTAAAACGATACAAAATCAGCCCAAAGTAATTTTGACAACGGCATTTTCAGAATTTGCTGTAGAAAGCTATGAATATGATGTAGTTGATTACTTACTAAAACCTATTTCTTTTGAACGTTTTTTGAAAACAGTTAATAAAATTCTGCTACCCCAAGATTTAGGATTAACTAATGAACAGTTTAGAGAAAATGCTATTACTCTACCAACGTTTATTTTCTTTAAGGCAGACAAAAAAATCTACAAATATTACTTGAATGATATACTTTTTATTGAGGGAAGCGGCAATTACATTAAAGTCCATACACAGAAGGATAAGCCTCTAATGGTTTTAGATAAACTAACGAATTTTTTTGAAAAATTACCAAAAAAGCAGTTTTTAAGAGCGCACAAGTCATTTATAATTAATATTTCACATATAATAAAGATAGAAGGTAATATGCTTTTAATCAGAGATAAAGAGATTCCAATATCTAATACATTCAAGAAAGATTTAGAAGATGTGGTACAAAGTAATCACCTCCTGTAAACTTGTACGAAGTTCAACACTTTAATTTCCTAATAGTCACATACTCAATCATCGCATTATAGTTGCAACTTTTATTATTAAGTGGAGCAGGTATAAAAGTAAAAGGGTTATACTTTGATAGTATGACCCTTTTTTATTTGGAGCTCACATTATATGTACATATATTTGTACAATAAAAAGTACAAATATGCTTACTACCACCCTTTCAGACTTCAGAAAAGACATCAAAAACTATCTGGATAAGGTTACTCAAAGCTTTGAAACACTTATCATCAATAGAGGAAAAGACACTGGAGTAGTTGTCATTTCTTTAGAGGAGTATAACTCTCTAAAAAGTACTCAGCATGAATTGTCTTCTCGCATAAATCAACAACGTTTAGATGAATCCATCAAAGCACTGAAATCAGGTAAAAAATTGATTAAAAAGCTGATTGACTAATGAAATTTGTATTCACTGAATTATCGTGGGAAGACTATCTTTTCTGGCAGAAAAATGACAAACAAAAACTGAAACGCATCAATGATTTGTTGAAGGACATATCTCGAAATCCATACGAAGGAATTGGAAAGCCCGAACTATTAAAATTTAACTATGCCGGCTTCTGGTCAAGACGAATTGACGAGGAACATAGATTAATTTACAGGGTAGTTGATGATGAGATTCAGATTGCAAAATGCAGATTTCATTATGATTAAAAAGAGAATTTACTGCAACTCTCATCATTAATGAGAGCCATAATGGACAAGCCATCAGCAATGATGGCTTTTTCTTTCACTATCAGTGGGTTCGGGTAGTTGCATCTTTTTATTTTTCTTTCACCATTTTCTCAGTGTTGATGCAACTGAATTATGTAAATTCAATCTCAGGATTTAATTATTATTAAACTTTAATAGAACAATAATGTCTATACAACTCCTTTAACATCAATAATAATAAACAACATGCGATTTCTTGTTAATCTTTTATCGATTTCTATTCTTTTATTTTCATGTAAAAAAGACGAATTGCCCGCAATTCCGCAAGTTATACCATATGCAGAGGGGTTGACTACAAACTACATTACAGTAAACAATGTTACAAGAAAGTATTTGGTTTATAGACCAACAGGTATCTCTACAATCAATGCGGTTGTAACAGTATTGCACGGTGGAGGTGGAAATGGTACGGGGGTTTCCGAGCTTGGGACACATCCTCTGTCTGTTTTTAGAACTATTGCTGATGCCGCTAAATTCTTGGTTGTATATCCAGAGGGTTCGCTTGATACTCAAGGAAATCCAGGTTGGAACGATTGCAGAAGTGATGACATTTCAGGAAGCCAGGGGGATGATATCACTTTTTTGAAACAATTGAATGCTAAACTGATGTCTGAATTGAATATCAACTCACCAAAAATGTATTTGACGGGAACAAGTAATGGAGCGTTAATGACTTATTCTTATGCATTTCAATATACCGAAACAATTAAAGCTATAGCAGTTTCAAGCGGCAATTTACCTATGTTTCCTGAAAGTGGAGCTTGCACAAATGGTTCAACGCTTCCATTACCAATTTTGTTAACACATGGAACAAGCGACCCTGCAATGCCAGCAAATGGTGGTTGTGTTGCAGATATTGGTGGCAATTGTAATCGTGGAAAAGTGATTTCACAAACTGAAACTATAAATTACTGGCTTCAAAGAAATGGACTACAAAATGTTACTCCTACAATATCGACTTTTAATGTAAACACATCGGACGCAGGAGATGTAGAAAAAAGAGTTTATAGTGGAGTAAACCCATTAGTATATTTCGTATTAAACAATGCAGGGCATTCTGTTCCAAGTAAAACAGTGTACAGTAATTCCTCTCCTGCAAGTGGCGTTCAAAATCGAGATATAGAATATGCAGAAGAAGTTTGGTGTTTTTTCAAAGGACTTCAATAAAAAATCAGTTTAAGTAATTAAGTTTGATGAGGTAAATCAATCTTTATGCTTAAATAAATTTAGAAAACTAATTTAATTTCTTATGCGACATATTTTCATATTAATAACTATTATTTTTTTACTAATTTCTTGCAAAAAAGACAACAACCCCAATACCTATGCAGACAAGCCAAGTGAGCAAAAAACAGTGAACCTAACAGTTGACGGAAATGCAAGAAGTTTTATTGTATATCTTCCGACAGGTTACAACAACGCAGGTAAAATGCCTATGATTTTTGCCATTCACGGAGGAAGTGGAACACCAGAAGGAATGATAAACATTGCTAATTTCAAAACTATTGCCGACAGAGATAAAGTTGTTTTGGTGTATCCAGCAGGAATTCAAAAAAATTGGAATGATGGACGACCCACAACACCAAATCAATTAGGAATTAACGATGTTAGTTTTTTCAACCAAATGTGTGATTATATGATTGCCAATAATTCGGTTGACGGAACAAAAATTTATGCAACAGGAATTTCTAACGGTGGTTTTATGTCTTCACGTTTGGGCTGTGAATTAAGTAATCGAATTGCAGCTATTGCAGTGGATGCAGCAACAATTGAAGCAACAACAATAGCAGCAAGTTGTAATCCAGGTAGACCCGTTCCAGCAACTTATATACACGGAACAACTGACCCACTTGTTCCATTCACAGGTGGACAAATGACAGCAGGTGGAACAGCAGGAGGAACAGTTTTATCTCATTTTCAAGCCATAGACAAATGGGTAACCATTAATGGTTGCAATTCTACACCAACTATTACGGATTTACCAGACATTGCAAATGATGGAACAACAATTAAACAAAGAGTTTATTCTGGAGGAACGAATGGGAGTGAAGTAGTAAGTTATGTGGTCTTAAACGGTGGGCACACTTGGCCACAAGGTTATCAATATCTGAATGAGGCCATTATTGGAAAAACAAGTCAAGACATAAATGCTTGTGAAGTCATTTGGACTTTCTTTAAAAGATTTAGCAGATAATATTTCTTATTTAATTCTTCCTTCAAGAGTTTAATTATTCAGTTTTCCGAAAGTTATGTTCTCAATCAATTTATTGAAGCTGCAACTCTCATCATTAAGGGGAGCAACTAGACAAGCCATCATTTGGTCGGCTTTTTCTTTGTCTTTCATTGAGTTAGAATAGTTGCAACTCCTCTTTTTAGGATGCCAAAAATTAATTGATATAGCTATTGTATTATCATAGTTTCCGTAGAATTGAATAAGGCATTATTTTAAGTAGAAATCCTATAATGCGCCAACGCTTTGTGATGTACACAACTTTTTTCTTTCTCTTAATAGAAGTAAAAATTTGTTGGGCTGCTTTATCAACAGGCGCAACCCAAAATAATCCATCGCCCTTAGCCATCGCCGTATCAACAAAACCCGGCCGCACATCGGTTACATTAATATTAGTCCCTGATTTGCCTGCATTTAATCTTAATCCTTCGAGATAGTTAATTTGAAAAGCTTTGGTTGCGTTATAAGAGGGCGCTTCTCCATTTCCCGTCAGGCCTGCAATCGAACTAATATTCACCAAATGTCCTTGACCTTGTTTTTTGAAATGATTTATTGCCCAGTCAGCCACACAAGTAAACCCTTGGATATTGGTTTTAATTACATTGTTTTCAATGGTGAAATCAAGTGATTTATTTTCATCGCCAATTCCAGCAGATATAATTATTAAATCTAAGCCACCTAATTGATTAACGAGGTTATCGCAAATCGTTTCAATAGAAGATAACTCTTGTACATCCATTTGACAATAAAATGTCTTATTGGTATTTTTTTCTTTTAATGATTTCAATATTTCCAATCTTCTTCCTGTAACCCCAACAGCATAACCATTTAGTATTAATATTTCAGATATCGATTTCCCAATACCACTGGTGGCACCAATAACTATTGCTTTTTTCATGAAGTAAAAATAAATTATATTTTCCTAAAAATATTCTATACAAACGACCGGTGTATCATTTTCAGCTGAATAAGCACAGTGATGTCGTCTAGATGTCGTTGAAATGACGCTACAATAATTGAATTCAAACATTAAATTTGCTTATGAGTTTAGGTTTAAAAATTAAGGATGTTAGACTTAAGAAAGGGTTAACGCAGAGCGATCTTGCTGATGAAACCTCTATCACACTTAGAACAATTCAAAGAATTGAAAACAATGAGGTCAAACCAAGTTTTCATTCCTTGAAGGAGTTAAGTCGCGTCTTAGAAACAGATTTTTCTGAATTCAATTATAAATCAAAGGAAAAGCCATACGAATTTAATTTCAACTTCAAAATAACAGATATGAATCAATTCATCAACGACCTTAAAACCCTTGTTAAAAATCACTGGAAAATATTGGCAATAATTATACTTGCCATTTGGCTTGTTAACAGTTACACAGACATCAAAGCAGGAATTATGGATGGCTGGAATGGCAAATAACACTACTACTTATTATGCTGTTTATTTTCTTATAGCTGCAACTTTCGTCTGTAAGGGGAGCCATAATGGACAAGCCATCAGAAATGATGGCTTTTTCTTTGTCTATCATTGAGTTAGAATAGTTGCATCTTTTATATTTTTAGTTGACTCTTTTTCTGAAAAGATGCAACAAAGAATCTTCCTTTTAGTCTTTTCATCGTACTTCCTGTATAATGACAGGATGTTTTTCAAAATGGGATTTCTTTATTAATAAATCTTTTGTAGGGAGTCTTTCCTTGAGTTAATCCTTCTGTTCTTTAGAATAGGGCTTTTGATCTATTCGGTTCATCTGCCATTAATGAAGTTATTAAATTCGGTTTTTGCTAATGTATTTGTAAATAGTGCAGTATGTCCGCCAGGGATTTCGACAAATTGGCTATTCTGACAAGTTGTACAGTTTAAAATTTCTTGTTTAAAACTTGGCCACGAATACAATTGAATAGGAGAGTCATCTAGTCCTTGAAAAAACAAAATATCTGACTTGAATCCATTTGTAAAATTTAGTAATGACCGTTCAAAATAAGCACTTGAATTGGCGGTGGTTAACCCATAAACATTTTTTAACTTTATACAGGTAGTGGTGGATTGCACTTGACCATTTTCCTCAAGCCCACACCTATAAACAAGATTGAGTGGCCCTGGTGAATTAGCAATTACACCATTTGTTGTGTGCATAGTATTTAAACGAGTAACTAAATAACCTCCTTGAGAGTGACCGGCTAAAAAAATTTTTCCTACTGTAATTCCTAATTCTTGATTTGCTTTATTTTTTACCCACAACAATGCTGCTTCTGCTTGGATTATATTGTCCCCGAAAAGTATATTTTCCTGAGGGTGCGCAACACTTACTATCATCATATTCTTTCTATCTAGAATGCCTTTGAATTCATCAAGTGTTGTGTTTGCAGCAGTTATTATTTCACTGTCAGATTGAACGGTACCGTGAAATACCAAAAGTACATCAAGGTTATTTATAGCAGGCTTATCTATTATAACATCAACACTAATATTATTGTATGAAATATTCTTTGTTATTCTATATGCGGTTGGAGATTCAACTTGATTATTCTTTTTACAAGAGAAAAGAATAAGTAATAGACTAGGTATATAAAACAATTTCATGAAGCGCTAATTTTATCAATAGACATCAAATACAAAAATTGGTTTAATTAAGTTGGGTAAACTTACATTACCGCTAAACAATTGATAGTAGCGTTAATAGTTGTTGATATTGTTATTGGGTTCATTTTTAACCACGAATTTAAGTTTATTTTCATTTTACCTCTTAAACATAATTTTTATAAAATCAAGTACGTTAACTAGAAAACATTTCGCATATTTCATTATTTAATTAAAAAATCAACAGTAAAAAATCAAAACCAGTTAATACACACAATTCTTTGAACGAAAACATTTGAGCACTATTACGCAGGTAAATGACGAAGTCCTTTAATCTATAGTAAATTCTCAAATTTTCTATTGATGTAACTATTGAACTTTTAATCAATTTTCCTGACGAAAATGGATATTGAATGTTTCTCCTTAATTAAAATAATGATATTCCTTTTGTTGTTTCGGCAATAATTGGGAAATTCGCCCATGCAATTTTCAAAAAAAGCCATTTCAAATGAACAGCTGATTGATCTCTATAAATCTCTTCTTTTTCCAAGAATGATTGAAGAGAAAATGTTGGTATTGTTGCGACAGGGAAAAATTTCCAAATGGTTCAGCGGCATTGGCCAGGAAGCAATAGCTGTTGGGGCTACCAAAGCGTTGGATGCGGACGAGTGGATTATGCCCTTACATCGAAATCTGGGCGTGTTTACAACTAGAAATATGCCATTGAATAAGTTATTCAAACAATGGCAAGGAAACAAAGACGGCTATAGTAAAGGCAGAGAAAGAAGTTTTCATTTTGGCAGTAAAGAACACCATGTATGCGGAATGATTTCGCATTTAGGTCCACAATTGGCCATTGCAGATGGCGTGGCATTGGCGCATAAATTAAAAAAAGAAAAAAAGGTTTCCCTTGCTTTTACAGGAGATGGGGGTACTAGCGAAGGGGATTTTCATGAAGCGCTGAATACCGCTGCAGTATGGGATTTGCCGGTGATATTTATCATAGAAAACAATGGATATGGATTGAGCACCCCTACAAATGAACAATATCGTTGCAATAGTTTGGTGGATAAGGCAACCGGCTATGGAATAAAAGGTATACAAATTGACGGGAATAATATTATAGAGGTTTTTGAAACAATTAAGGAAGCTAGAGAATATTGTATCAGCAATCAAAAGCCCTGTTTGATAGAATGCATGACATTCAGGATGAGAGGACATGAAGAGGCAAGTGGAGTGAAGTATGTACCCAAAGAATTGTTTGAGGAATGGGAAAAGAAAGACCCTATTAAAAACTTTGAACAATGGCTGCTGAGTGAAAAAATACTAACGGAAGAAGAAGTAAATGCAATAAAAACGGTTACAAAAAATCACATTGAAGAGGAATTGAAAATAGGTTTTGAAGGTGAGGTCATTCGACCAAATACCGCAGAAGAAATAAGCGATGTGTATGCAACTAAAAACGAGTTAGAAGCATTGGTTATAGATAATTCTTCCAATGATTATAAAAATGTAAGTGAGAAGGCTTCTGAAAAAAAATACATCAATGCCATCAGCGATGCGTTAGAACAATCTTTGCAACGCCACGATAATTTTATTTTAATGGGGCAAGATATCGCTGAGTATGGTGGAGCTTTTAAAGTAACAGAAGGCTTTGTGCAAAAGTTTGGTAAGGAAAGAATCAGAAATACACCTTTATGTGAGAGCGCTATCGTAGGAGCTTCGCTGGGATTGAGTTTGAAGGGTTATAAATCTATGATGGAAATGCAATTTGCAGATTTTGCTACTGTTGGGTTTAATCAAATCATCAATAACCTAGCAAAGATTCATTATCGTTGGGGTCAAAATGCTGATGTTGTGGTGAGAATGCCAACGGGCGGAGGTGTCGGCGCAGGGCCATTCCACAGCCAAAGCAATGAAGCTTGGTTTGCGCATACTCCCGGATTGAAAGTTGTTTTTCCTTCTACACCTACTGATGCAAAAGGATTATTAATTGCTGCAATCAACGATCCCAATCCTGTTATTTTCTTTGAGCACAAGGCATTATATAGAAGCGTGAGCGAATTAGTGCCCGATGAATATTATGAAATAGAAATTGGCAAAGCAAAGCACGTAAAAGCCGGAGAAGACTTTTCTATTATTACTTATGGAGCAGGCGTTCACTGGGCATTGGAATTTCAACAAAAGAACCCATCGTATTCCATAGACATAATCGATTTGAGAACACTACTGCCATTGGATTATGATGCTGTTCAATCTTCGGTTATGCGTACGGGTAAGGTAATATTATTCCATGAAGATACGCTTATAGGCGGAATAGGAGGTGAAATTGCTGCATGGATTTCTGAAAATTGTTTTCAATATCTTGATGCCCCTGTAATGAGGTGCGCAAGTTTAGACACACCCATTCCGTTTAACATTCAATTGGAAAAAAACTTTATGGCAAATACTAGACTCGGAGAAGTTGTTGAAAAACTGCTGTCTTTTTAAATAACCATCCTGCACCTATTTTTCGTTTATTGGTACAAACTGTAACGAGATAGAATTTACACAATGCCTCGTGTTTTTTTGGGTGAAATGTTCGCCGAAAAAAACATGGCCCAAATGTCCGCCGCATTTAGCACAAACGATTTCTGTTCTTTGCCCATCGGCATCAGGAACTCTTTTGACTGCTCCTTGGATTTCATCATCAAAACTTGGCCAACCACAATGCGAATTAAACTTATCCTTCGAAGTATATAGTGGAGTATTGCATCTTTTACATAAATAAATACCCTCCGCTTTATTGTTTGTATATTCTCCGGTATAGGGTCGTTCGGTTCCTTTATGAACGATTACATATTCTTCTTCAGGGGTTAATTGGTTGTATTCCATAGTTGTTTTTTTAAAGAGAGGAATTATTTTTTTAAAATGCTTTTGTGCATTTAAAATATACTCATTAAATACGAGCTCATTACTGTTTTTGACAAAGTCATAAGAAGGCCTGTACCATTTTAAAAAAGTATCAATCAAAGGGCTATTCATGCCAGAAATTCTTTTTACAAAAATCTTGTTGAACTTATAGTCAATATATCTTTCCCGCTCTTCTGCTTCCAATCTTTTCTGAAAAGTCTCCATTCTATTATTTCGCCTGAAGCGAAAAATATTAATCAACTCATCCAGGTCAATACCAACAGTACCATCTGCAGAGACAGAAGGAGAAACCCCTGGTTTTTTATAATCAAAAATGTCCGAATAGTTTCTTCTATTGATTAAAGAGTCCTCCCGATACGTTTTTGAAAAAACAGTCACTTCTTTTAAAGCACTGTATTTTCCTTTGACAGAAACATGCAAGCAAATATCAAAATGAAATGGATCGGAAATTTGAGAGACAGCGAATTGTTGGGTAGGCTTATTGTTGTAATAAAAAACAAGTGAATCTTTTTCCGTTACAGGTATTTTGTATTTTCCTAAACTATCTGAAATAGAAAATACGCCCGAAGTACTTACCACTCGTACATTTTCAACATAGTTTATTTTTGAAATATCATAAACAGTCCCGCTGACAAAAATTTGAGCCTGCAACTGAAATGAGAATCCCACAAATAATAAGAGCAAATATTTCACAACAAAATTTATCGGTAATATTATAACAAATTAAAACATTAAATAGACCTGATGCTGATATTTAACGTCGATTTTACTTTTTACCGGTTAATTTTCTAAACACCCGACCCAAATAATTTTTGAAAAAAGAAAATTGACCTAAGGGAATACTAATTGAAATAACACAAATGGGCCATAATAATAATAGCAGCAGCATATATAATAAAAATCCCTCTATGCCCTGGGATAAACCAAAATGACTTAATATTAATTTCCCGATTTTGGCACATACGCTTCCCCCAATAGCAAATGTGGTTATTATTAATAATAGTTGCCATTTATTAACGTTCCATTTTTTTTGAATCTTTTTCAACATTTAGCAAAAGTGCAGAATTATTTTTTACTACAAAGCAAAATCTCAACAGTAATTTAAAATGTTTAAAAAATTACATTTTGATGACATTAAAAGTAACACAAGTTGTAATTGATTGAAATACACGAAAGAAAACAAAATTTTTTTTAAAAATGTTGATATTATGTCAATATCCTACCTTACTTTTGCTTCCGAAAAAAGGAAATTTTCCACCTTACACCGTTAACTGTATGAGCCGATTTAGAATATCCCTTAACAAAGCCTTAATTAGTTTTCTCCTTGTATTCATTTTTTCTGCCTCTAACCAAGTTTTTGCTGCCGATGGGGAAGCGCTGTTTAAAGCAAATTGCGCAAACTGTCACAAACCTGATGCAGACTATACTGGACCCGCATTAAAAGGTTGGAGCAAAAGAGTTCCGAATCCCGAATGGATATACAAATGGGTTGCGAATCCTGCTCAAATGATTGCATCTGATGCTTATGCAAAAGCATTGTTTGAAAAGTGGAAACCTACGGTAATGACCGCATTCGGCAATCTTAAAAAAGACGAAGTTGATGCTATTCTTAAATATGTAGATGATTATACACCTCCAGTTGCTGCTCAAGCCGGTGCCAATGGAGCTTCCTCTGGCGAATCTGATAACTCTTTGCTCTTTGGAATTTTAACTTTAGTAATGGCTGTCGTAGCTTTTATATTACTTCAGGTAAACAGCAATCTTCGCAAATTAACAGATGAGAAAGAGGGGATTTATCGTACTGAGCCTATTCCATTTTACAGAAACAAAACATATATCATGACCATGATTTTGATTTTGTTCGCTGTCGGTGGATATTATACTATTAGCGGAGCTATTGGATTGGGAAGAATGAAAAACTACCAACCTGTTCAACCTATTTATTATTCTCACAAAGTTCACGCAGGCACTAATCAAATCAGCTGTTTGTATTGCCATGGAAGTGCACAAGACAGCAAACACGCTGGAATACCGTCAGTAAATGTTTGTATGAATTGCCACATGGCTATTAAGGAATACAAAGGAGACCCGATTGTAAGGGAAGATGGAACCAACGTAAATGGTACAGAGGAAATTCAAAAGTTATATAAATACGCAGGATGGAACCCGGACACAAAATCTTATAATCCAGATAATAACGGAGATGGAACCCCAGACGGAGCTCAACCAATCTCTTGGGTTAAAATTCACAATCTTCCAGATCATGTGTATTTCAACCACAGTCAGCACGTAAAAGTAGGAAAGCAACAGTGTCAAACCTGTCATGGAAACATTCAGGAAATGCCTGAAGTGTATCAGTTTTCAACATTAAGCATGGGCTGGTGCATTAATTGTCACCGCGAAAGCAAAGTTGATTTCTACAACAAAGAATCAGGAGAAGGAAATAAATTTTACAGTATTTATGAGAAGTTCCACAAAGATTTAAAAGACCATAAAGTGGACAGCATAACTGTAGAAAAAATAGGTGGTACAGAGTGCCAAAAGTGTCACTATTAATTAACATACAGTTTTTAGAAAACGAGCAATTACTGAATAATAGAATTATCAAACTATGAGTAATAAGAAGTATTGGCAGAGTTTCGGAGAGTTGAATCAAACTGATGCATTTAAGCAGTCAGCCGAAAATGAATTCAACGAAGATTTATTGCCTATTGAAGAGCTTTCCAATGAAGGTATTCTTGATGGCAAAACACCCCGAAGAGATTTTCTTAAATATTTAGGATTTAGCACTGCCGCAGCTGCTATTGCTGCAAGTTGTGAAATGCCTGTAAGAAAGTCCGTTCCATATCTTCAAAGACCAGACAACGTAATTCCTGGTGTGCCTAATTATTATGCATCTACTTATGTAAATGGTGGAGATGCCATCAGTGTTGTAGTTAAACAAAGAGATGGCAGGCCAATTAAAATAGAAGGAAATGAACTTTCTTCTCTAACAAAAGGAGGAACTAGCGCACAAGCTCAGGCATCTGTTTTGGATTTATATGATACAACCAGATTGCGTCATCCTTTGCAAAAAGATGGAAATGATTTCAAGGAAGTAAGTTCTTTCGAAGCTTTTGATAAAATGGTTTCGGATGCTATGGCCGGTATAGGAAGTAAGCCCTTAGTATTATTAACCTCTACGATTCACTCTCCTTCTACACTTCAAGTTATTAATAAATTTTTAGCAAAATATCCTGGTAGTCGTCATGTACAATATGATGCAGTGAGTTACCATGGTATGCTTTCTGCAAACGAGGCTTGCTACGGAAAAAGAGCAATTCCATCTTATCATTTCGAAAGCGCTAAGACCATTGTTAGTCTTGGTGCCGATTTCTTAGGAACTTGGTTAAGTCCTGTAGAATTCAGTAAGCAATATGCAACTAATAGAAAAGTAACGGGAGAGCATCCAACGCTAAGCAGACACTTTCATTTTGAAAGTATGTTGAGTTTAACTGGAAGTAATGCTGACGACCGTTTTACACACAAACCTTCTGAGACAGGATCAGTAGCATTGGCTCTTTTGGCTAAGCTGGGCGGAAGTGTTTCTGCGCCATCTATTGCTGACGCAAACCTTAAAGCAGGAATTGACAAAGCGGCAGCGGAGCTTTTGAAAACCAAAGGTGCTTCATTGGTTGTATGCGGAAGCAACGACGTAAATGTACAAGTGGTCGTAAATGCTATCAATGAATTGGTTGGTGCAAATGGAACAACGATTAATTGGGGTGCAACTGCGAATATCCGTAAGGGTAATGATGCAGATATGAACAAGCTAGTTGCAGAGATAGGTTCTATTGGAGCTTTGCTGGTATATGATTGCAACCCTGTTTACTCTTATGCTGATGGTAAAAAATTGGCAGATGCAATGGCTAAGGTTCCTGTTACGATTTCATTCAACGGAACGATGGATGAAACAACGGAGCAATGTAAATATATTATCCCATCACATCACTGGTTAGAGAGTTGGGGTGATGCAGAACCAAAGACTGGTTATATCAGTTTTATTCAACCCCTGATTAATCCATTGTTCAAAACAAGGTCTTTTCAAACTTCATTATTAAAATGGAGCGACGTTGCGGTTTCATCACCTGTTATCCCTTCGCTTGACAGCACAGGAAAATCCGTTTCCAATCCATCCATTTCATCTGCAGGAAACGATTATGAAAGTTATTTTAAGTCTTATTGGACTGCAATATTAGGTGGCGAAGAAGCTTATAACAAAGCATTACAAGACGGTGTTGTTGAATCTGTTGCACCTGTTGCCACTGCTGCATTTAATGCATCTGTATTATCTACAGCTTCTGCTAAATTAGCGGCAGTAAAAAGCGGCACAACAGAAGTTATACTATATCAAAAAGTTTCAATAGGTAATGGTAATCAAGCAAATAACCCTTGGTTGCAAGAATTACCTGATCCAATATCTAAAGTAACTTGGGACAACTATGCAATGGTAAGTCCTGAGTTGGCTAAAACATTGATAGGTATTGATATAGTAAACAACCAGCGTCAAGCGGATGCTTATGAGGTAACACCAGAAAAGCCTGTTGTAAAAATTACAGCAAGCGGCAAAATTATTGAGTTGCCAGTATTGATATTGCCTGGATTAAACAACGCTACAGTCGCTGTTGCATTGGGTTATGGAAGAAATAGTGCTGATGAAAAAAATTCATTGGATAGAATAGGAAAGTCTGCTACAGGTGCCGGAAAAAATGCTTATGTTTTAACAGGATTTGACGGCACATCGTTTACATATAATGTTGTTGCGGATGTTCAAAAAACCAATGATACGTATCCGCTTGCTCAAACGCAGGTACACGGCTCATCTGAAGGCAGACCTGTGATTTATGAAACCAATTTATCAAGCTTTACAAAAAATCCAGAAGCATTATTGGAAGAGCCAAGAAGCGAAAGGTTGAATTTGTTGGCTGATGGAAAAAAGGATTTTGTAACAGAAGGAACTATATATCCTAATTACGAAAAGCCCGGTATTAAATGGGGCATGAGTATTGACTTGAATACTTGTACAGGTTGCAGCGCTTGCGTAGTGGCTTGTACTGCCGAAAACAATGTTAGTGTTGTTGGTAAAATTCAAGTACAAAGAGCACATGAAATGCATTGGTTAAGAATTGACAGGTATTTCACAGGAGATGTTAAAAATCCTGATGTAGTATTCCAGCCGATGCTTTGCCAGCATTGTGATAATGCGCCTTGTGAAAACGTTTGTCCTGTTGCTGCAACCAATCATAGTAGCGAGGGATTAAACCAAATGACTTATAATCGTTGTATTGGTACAAGATATTGCGCCAACAACTGCCCTTATAAAGTTCGTCGTTTCAACTGGCTTGATTTTACAGGAGCAGACAGCTTCGCAAATAATCAGGAACCTCTTCGAAATAAAGATTTAAATGAAGTGGTGTTCCAAATGAACGATGATTTAACTAGAATGGTATTGAATCCAGATGTAACCGTTCGTTCTAGAGGTGTAATTGAAAAATGTTCTTTCTGTGTACAACGTTTACAGGAAAGTAAATTGGATGCGAAGAAAAACCAAGATCCATCATTGGTGCGTAATGTTAAGACTGCTTGTATGCAAGCTTGTCCTACCAATGCCATCAGCTTTGGAAATGTGAATGATAAGGAAAGTGAAGTATCTAAAGCAAGAGCAGATCAAAACAGAAATTTCTATGTATTGGAGCAACTCCACGTATTGCCTAATGTAAGTTATTTGGCAAAAGTGAGAAATACCGACAGACCAATCGGATCTGAAGAGTCTGCGGAAATGGAAAACGAGGCTCACGTATAAGAAATTGAAAATAATATTAAGACTAACAGCTAATAGCTAAAAGCGATAAAGAATATGTCACTACTCAAATACGAATCACAACAAAGGGAACCGCTGGTAGATGGTAACAAAAACTATCATCAGGTAACGGAAGATATCATTAGTCCCATTGAAATGAAGCCATCAAGGCTTTGGTATATTGGTTTTTATATCAGTGTTGGCTTGTTGTTATTTGGTGCATACAGTGTTTACAGAGAAGTTACTTATGGTATCGGTCAATGGAATTTAAATAAAACAATTGGCTGGGGTTGGGATATCACCAACTTCGTTTGGTGGGTAGGTATTGGTCACGCAGGAACATTGATATCTGCTATCTTGTTATTGTTCCGCCAGGGATGGAGAACAGGCGTAAACAGAGCGGCAGAAGCGATGACAATATTTGCGGTAATGTGTGCGGGTCAATTTCCAATATGGCATATGGGTCGTGTTTGGATGGCTTTCTTTGTATTACCTTATCCAAATTCACGCGGACCATTATGGGTAAACTTTAACTCCCCGCTTTTATGGGATGTGTTTGCGATATCAACTTATTTTACGGTATCGTTGCTTTTCTGGTATTCGGGCTTATTGCCGGATTTAGCCACAGTAAGAGACAGAGCAAAAACAAAATTGCGTAAAATGCTTTATGGTGTTGCTTCATTCGGTTGGACAGGAAGTACAAAGCACTGGCAACGTCACGAATCACTTTCGTTGGTATTGGCTGGTTTAAGTACACCGTTGGTACTTTCGGTGCATACCATCGTATCATTTGACTTCGCTACTTCAGTAGTACCAGGTTGGCACACTACTATCTTCCCCCCCTATTTCGTAGCAGGAGCAATCTTCAGCGGATTTGCCATGGTGCAAACTTTGTTGATTGTGGTTAGAAAAGTAATGGGGTTACAAGACTACATTACACTTGGACACATAGAGGCAATGAACAAAGTAATTGTATTGACAGGAAGTATTGTGGGTTGTGCATATTTAACTGAATTGTTTATCGCTTGGTATGGACAGAATCCTTACGAGTGGTATGCGTTTTCACAAAACAGAGCAAATATTTTCAGCCCTTATGGTTGGTCATATTGGTTGATGATGTTCTGTAACGTTGTATCACCTCAGTTGTTCTGGAGTCGTAAGTTGAGAAGAAACATAACAGTTACTTTCTTTATGAGTATTGTTGTAAACATCGGAATGTGGTATGAGCGTTTTGTAATCATTGTCACTTCTATTTACCGCGACTTCTTACCATCAAGCTGGAGTACTTATTATAGCCCTAGTATCTGGGAAATTGGATTTTATCTTGGAACATTTGGATTATTCTTTACTTGCTTTTTCCTTTTTGCAAAATACTTCCCAGTAATTGCTGTGGCAGAAATTAAATCAATCTTGAAAACATCCGGAGAGAATTATAAAGTAAAAATGACCGACATAGAAAAAGCAGATGCAGAAAAGTTCTATGTAGAAGAGGTGGAGCATGCTCATTAAAATAAAAAGTAGAAATTTAAATAATTTAAAAGTAAAAATTTAAAAGTAAAAAAATAATAAAGCTAATTTTTTGAATTTATATTTTTCACTTTTGGTTTTATCTAAAAATAAAATTTATGGCTGGAGGAATAAAAAAATTTGTAGTTGGTTCTTTTGATGACGAAGCGGTTTTGTTTCCCGCGGTAAAAAGTGTTCGTAAGCAAGGATATAAAATCCATGATGTGTACACGCCGTTTCCTGTTCATGGTTTGGATCATGCCATGGGATTAAGAGAAACAAGTCTTCACTCTGCGGGGTTTATTTATGCAATCACCGGAACAACTACCGCACTTAGCTTTATGAGTTGGGTGTTTACAAAAGACTGGCCTTTGAATATTGGTGGTAAGCCGCATTTCGCATTGCCGGCATGGATTCCAATCACTTTTGAATTAACGGTGTTGTTTTCTGCTGTAGGAATGGTGTTGACATTTTGCTATTTATGTCAGTTGTCGCCATTTGTAAAGAAGCATCATTTTCACCCAAGAGCAACGGATGATCTTTTTGTAATGGCTATAGAATGTACAGATAAAACAAATGATGCGGAAGTACAAAGTTTTTTAGAAAAAGCCGGAGCTAAAGAAATCAATGTTCAGCATGCAGAAACTGGCTGGTGGATTGGGAGATATGACAGAGAACAAAAGCTTTATAAAGAAGTAAAGGATATCAATCAGTAAGAGTTTAACAGTTAATAGAAAATAGTCCCTTAGGGATGATATAATAGTAAAGTATGAAAAAAATTGCAACATTATCGGTAGTGGTATTAACAATGTCTTTAGCATTTGTTAGTTGCGACAGTAAGCGTGAGCCAGGTAAAATTTATATGCCGGACATGACATATAGCCGCGCTTATGAAACCTATGCAGAAATAGACTCATCGTTGTTTACCGGCGATCAATCAATGAGAGGCAGCAGTAAAATATATTATGATAATAAACCAGTAACAGGTACAATCAAAAGAGGAGAATTGTTCCCATATACATTGCCTAATGACAGCAATGGGTATAAAATGAGCGCAATGGTAAAAAATCCATTGGACAGTATTTCAGCAGCAGATTTAAAAGAAGCCGGACGATTATTTAATATCAATTGCGCGATTTGTCACGGAGAAAAAGGAGCAGGAAATGGTCCTATTTCCACTTCAGGAAAAATTGGAGGTATTGCAAATTTGACACTGGATAATTATATTAAGATGGCGGATGGAACCATGTTTCATTCCATTACCTACGGAAAAAATAACATGGGAAGCTATGCTTCACAATTAGATAGAAACCAACGCTGGATGATGGTAAAATACATTCGCACATTGCAACCAAAACCTGCAAGCGCAACAGACAGTACTAAAACGAAGTAAATAATAAACAAACAAGGTTCTCAGAACTCTACGTATAATAAAACATAAAGAATATTTAAATGAATAACCAATTTGAATTACCGGGCAGTTATAAAAAATGGACATGGGGATTAATCATAGCCGGAGTAGTGGCTTTGCTCTATGGGTTTATCATGTTTCATCCTTTTGCACCTGTATCTCATGAGGGGGGCGACCATGTTAATAGCACTCGCTTCTGGGCGGTGTTGTTACAAAACAGCGCGTATTGGTTACTAGTAGTAAATGCCTCTATGTTTTTTATATGCGTTACTACTATGGCCATGGGAGGCTGGCAGGTTGCCTTAAGAAGAGTTCCTGAAGCAATTTCAAGTGTAGTACCCATGTTGGGAATTATTACATTCCTTGTATTGATGGGTATTGTTTGGGGTGGTCGTACAGATATTTATCATTGGTTAGATAAAGCCGCAGTAGCAAAAGATCCTATATTAAACGGCAAGAGTGGATTTTTAAATCCCAAATTCTTTACAATCTGGTCTGCTATTGCAATTGTAATGTGGTGGTTGTTGGGTCGCAAAATGCGCAGCATGAGTCTTGAGTCTGATAAGCACGGCACTATGGATTATGAAACAGGAAAAAAATGGATTTGGAAAAATACCGTATGGGCATCTTTATATGCTGTTTTCTTTGGTTTGTCCGTAGCGTCAACCATTCCTTGGTTATGGATCATGAGTATTGATGCGCATTGGTACAGCACCATGTTTAGCTGGTACACATTTGCAAGCACATTTGTTTCTGGAATGTCGCTGGTTGCTCTTTTTATTATTTTTCTTAAAAACAGGGGACAATTGGAATATGTAACTGAAGAACATTTGCATGACGTAGGTAAGTTCATGTTTGCCTTCTCTGTATTTTGGACCTATTTGTGGTTCTCTCAATACATGTTGATTTGGTATAGTAATCAACCGGAAGAGACAAAATATTTTATCGAAAGAATTGGTACAGCAGATAAGTCTGGCCCCTATCATTTTTTATTCTTTCTTAATCTCGTTCTCAACTTTTTATGTCCATTGTTGATATTGATGAAAAAAGGCGCTAAGAGAAATTGGACATTGATAACGGTAATGGCTGTTGTTATCATTTTCGGCCACTGGATTGATTTTTATCAAATGGTAATGCCCGGCACAATGAAAGATCACGCAGAAATGATGCCATTTGAATTTGGAATTGCGGCATTGTTTATAGGATTAATAATGTTGGGAGTTGGAAGATATTTTACCAAACATCCACTGACAGCAAAGAATCACCCTTTCTTGAAAGAGAGTATGATTCACCATACATAAGAGAATTATTTTAAGAACCAATAGAAAAACAACTTTTATAAATCCGATTACAGGGATTTCAGAAGAAAAAAAATATACCAATGAAGGACTTTTATTTTATTGCAATTGTAGTAATAATTTTTATAGTGATTTTTCAGATCGCCAGAGCTAGCGAGTATGTAAGCATATTAAAAGGGGAAGCCAAATCAAGAAAGCAAAACAATAAAATCAATGGATTTTTATTGATATCTTTTTTGATACTGGGATTGATAGGTGCCTGGTATTGTAATGAGTTGTATTATGGTAAAACATTGTTTCCACAAGGATCTGCATCTGTTGAAGGAGAAAAAATCGATTTGATGTTGTATATCACAATTGCCGTTACGGGTGTCGTTTTTGTGATAACACAGGTTTTACTATTTTGGTTTACATTTAAATACCAAGAGCAAGAAGGTAAAAAAGCATTTTATTTTCCGCACAATAACAAATTAGAATTATTGTGGACTACTGTTCCTGCTATATTTCTGACTATACTAATAGTTTTTGGTTTGAAGTTTTGGTTTAAAGTAACCAGTGATGCGCCTAAAGACGCAGTGTTGGTAGAAATAACAGGCCATCAGTTTGCATGGGATATGAGATATCCCGGAAAGGATGGAAAACTTGGGAAGAAAAGTTATAAATTATACAATCAGCCATCAGGAAATACATTGGCAGTAGATTTCGAAGATCCAGAAAGTTGGGATGATTTGCATACAACAGATATGCATTTACCAGTAGGTAAACCGGTAAAATTAGTTATCAATGCTATGGATGTAATTCATGACGTGGGGTTGTCTCACTTTAGAATGAAAATGGACGCTGTACCCGGAATTCCTACTACACTATGGTTTACACCAAAATACACTACTGAAGAGATGAAGAAGAGGACAGGCAATCCGAATTTTGTTTATGAAATTAGCTGTGATCAAATGTGTGGCAAAGGACACTTTTCAATGCGTGGTGTCATTATAGTAGAGTCCGAAGAAGATTACAACAAATGGCTTGCTTCACAAAAGCCTGAATATTTCACTTTGTTTCCGGATAAAAATCCAATAAAAGAACAAACAACAGATTCGTCAACTGCAAAGCCATTAGCACAAGCTGCTGCAATAAATTAATAAAGCATTAATCCATCAACACAATGAGTACAGTAACGTTAGAATCAGCAACACACCATCAAGGACATGGAGATGCACATCATGAGCATCAACATCATGAGACATTCATTACAAAATATGTGTTTAGCCAGGACCACAAAACGATTGCGAAACAATTTTTGGTAACGGGCATTATATGGGCAATCATTGGTGGTTTGTTTTCTGTAATATTCCGTTTGCAATTAGGTAATCCTGAATCAACCTATCCTTGGTTGGAAGATTTATTGGGTCATTGGGCAAAAGGAGGAAAGCTGCAACCAGAGTTTTATTACGCATTGGTTACCATGCATGGAACAATATTGGTATTCTTCGTACTAACGGCCGGATTGAGTGGAACCTTCGCTAACTTTTTAATACCTCTTCAAATTGGAGCAAGAGACATGGCTTCCCCCATGTTAAACATGCTAAGCTATTGGTTTTTCTTTTTAGCATCAGTTATAATGATGGCATCTTTGTTTGTACAAACAGGACCCGCAAGTGGCGGTTGGACAATCTACCCTCCGTTAAGTGCGTTGGGTGATGCATCTATGGGAAGTAAAATCGGAATGGATTTGTGGTTGATAAGCATGGCTATGTTTATTGTGTCGTCATTATTGGGTGGATTGAATTACATTACCACAATATTAAACATGCGTACAAAAGGTATGAGCATGACCAGAATGCCATTAACCATTTGGGCATTGTTTTTTACAGCCGTATTAGGGGTATTGTCATTCCCGGTTTTATTATCAGGAGCAATATTGTTATTGTTTGATAGAAATTTGGGAACCAGTTTCTACTTGAGTGATATAGTTGTAGCAGGAAAAATTTTGCCAAATGAAGGCGGAAGCGCTATTTTATTTCAGCATTTGTTTTGGTTCTTAGGTCACCCAGAAGTATACATCATTTTATTGCCTGCAATGGGAATGTCTTCAGAAATACTTTCTGTTAACAGCCGCAAGCCGATTTTCGGTTACATGGCAATGGTGGCATCCTTGTTCGCAATTACGATATTGGCATTTTTAGTGTGGGCACATCACATGTTTGTTACAGGATTGAATCCTTTTCTTGGATCTGTATTTGTATTGTTAACATTATTGATTGCCGTTCCTTCTGCCATTAAAGTATTCAACTGGCTTACTACATTGTGGAAAGCAAACATAAGATTTACCCCTGCCATGTTGTTTGCAATAGGATTTGTAAGTTTGTTCATCAGCGGAGGTCTTACAGGAATATTTTTAGGAAACTCAGCATTGGATATTCACTTGCATGATACTTATTTTGTAATTGCGCACTTTCATATAGTAATGGGTGTTGCTTCGTTCTTCGGAATGTTTGCAGGAGTTTACCATTGGTATCCTAAGATGTTTGGACGTTATTTAAACAACACCTTAGCATATATCCACTTTTGGGTGACAATTATCGGTGCTTATTTGATATTTTGGCCAATGCACTACGAAGGATTAGCGGGTATGCCTCGCCGTTATTATGATTTCTCCAACTGGGAATCATTTAAAATGTTCGGCGGATTAAATGAATTTATCAGCGTTGTAGCTTTGATTGTTTTCGCTGTACAAATACTATTTGTAATTAATTTCTTTTACAGCATTTGGAAAGGGAGAAAAGTGAAGGATCAAAATCCTTGGAACGCAAATACATTGGAGTGGACTACTCCAATACGTCCGGGACATGGAAACTGGCCTGGAAATATTCCGGAAGTTCACCGTTGGCCGTATGATTATTCAAAAGATGGAAAAGATTTTATTCCGCAGGATGTACCAGTAGGTGCGGATGAAAGTAAACATTAATACAGAGTGCAGGAAAAAAACACCATCAACAACTCAACATCGTTTGTGTTGGCAAGTAAAGTGAAAGATTATTTTTTATTAATCAAGTTCACGTTGAGTTTTATGGTAGTGTTTAGTACGGTAATCAGTTACCTTCTTGCACCAAACATCAGATTTGATCTGATATCAGTTCTTTTACTTTTCGCCGGAGGCATGTTAGTGACAGGTTCTGCAAATACTATCAATCAGATTCTTGAAAAAGATACTGATGCCATGATGAAAAGAACAGCAGTAAGACCAGTTGCCAGCGGCAGAATGTCGGCGAAGGAAGCCTGGGTATTTGCAGCTGTTTCAGGAATGTTGGGGTTATACATCATGTATTTGTTTAGTATTGAAGCGGCTTGTTTAAGCCTACTTAGTTTAGTATTGTATGGATTCATTTATACGCCACTGAAAAAAGTAAATTCAGTAGCAGTATTAGTGGGTGCTATTCCTGGAGCGTTACCTTGTTTGATTGGTTGGGTTGCAAGTTTTGGAGATAACGTTGATAAAAACTGGACAGGAGGTTGGGTGTTATTTTTAATCCAATTCCTTTGGCAGTTTCCACACTTCTGGGCAATTGCTTGGGTGGCTCACAAAGATTATAGCACAGCAGGATTTAAGTTATTGCCAAGCGATAAAGGCCCGACAAAGTTTACAGCAATTCAGACAATTGTATATAGTACATTGATGATACCCGTAGGCTTGTTGCCTTATATTTATCAAATAAGCGGCATGGTCAGTATGTGGATTTTGTTGGCCTGTAATTTGTTTATGGTTTATACAAGTGTTGTGTTGTTTATAAAAATGGATGTGCCATCGGCAAGAAGAGTAATGTTTAGTTCTTATTTTTATTTAATGATTGTTTTTTTGAGTTTATACGCCAACAAAGCATAGGCTCTTAAAATGAATAGTGTTTTATTATGGAAACAGAGTTGATACAAACTAAAAATAAAATTCACCCTCATAAATTTACTTTATGGGTGGCCATAGGAAGTATTGTAATGATGTTTGCCGGATTAACAAGTGCCTATATTGTAAAGCGCAATCAGGCCAATTGGCAGACATTTGAAATACCTGTTTTATTTTGGTACAGCACGGGAATCATTTTGCTAAGCAGTTTTACATTGCATTTTTCACAGAAGTCTTTCAAACATAGATTGATGGAAAAGTACAGAAAGGGAATGTTTATTACCATGTTGCTGGGAGTTCTTTTTATAACTATGCAGTATTTTGGTTTCAGAGAATTTTGGAATGCTGGCATGACATTACAAGCCAGTGTTTCCTACTCGTTCCTTTACGTGATTGTTGGTTTACATGCTGTTCACGTATTGGGCGGAGTTGTAACATTAATGGTTATGTCACTGAAAGCATTCGGAACTAAGAAGAAAATATATAGTGCTGTCCCCGTAGAACTTATCAGTACTTATTGGCACTTTGTTGATGTGTTGTGGATTTATTTGTTGATCTTTTTGGTGATGATTAAGTAACGTAAATGTAGCCCATGGTTTTAACCATGGGAAAGGTTTTGAAAGCGGAATATTTTAATTTTTGAATTTAAATAAATAAGTTAATTCTTAATAAATATGAGTTCAGCAGCTATTCCTTCGGGAACAAAATGGTGGAGTGGAGGTAAAAGTCCATTCAATGTCAACTATGGCAAAGTAATGATGTGGTACTTTTTAATGAGCGATGCTTTTACTTTTGGAGCATTTCTGATTAGCTATGGCACCATCAGATTCAGCGTTAACCATTGGGCAGACCCCAATCATGTTTTTAATTCTTTTCCATTTGCCGGGCATGCGAACTTGCCTTTGGCATTTGTTAGTTTGATGACATTTATACTAATCTTCAGCTCAGTTACAATGGTGTTGGCTGTTCATGAAGGTCACCAAATGAACAGAAAAGGAGTAGAGAAGTTTATGATTATGACCATCATTGGCGGGCTGGCATTTTTAGGCTGTCAGGCCTGGGAATGGACTCACTTGCTAACTGGAGAACATGTTGCTTTATTGACTGATGGAACGCTTGGAGTAATTCCTACAACAGTAAAAATGAATCCATGGGGAGCCGAATTAGAACATGGCACAATGATGGCTGCTTTACAAAAAACATCTCACGAAGGACTTGTTGCCATTGCTTCTACTTTACATCATGGAGCAGAATCAGCTCATCATAATTTGAGTGAGTTGACTAATCAAGAGTTGATCAGTCAAATTTCCGCATCTGGATTACATGCTACACATAGCGGCCCCATTGCCTTCGGCGGGTACTTTTTTGGAATTACCGGCTTTCATGGATTCCATGTATTCAGCGGAGTAATAATAAACATAGTAATGTACATTAAAACTAAATTGGGGCACTTTGATCAAAGAGGTCACTATGAAATGATTGAAAAGGCTGGTTTATATTGGCACTTTGTAGATTTGGTATGGGTATTTGTGTTCCTTTGTTTTTATTTGGTTTAATTGAAAAATTTAAAAGTTAAAAAATTAAAAAGTAAAATAATTATGTCATCACCACACATCGATAATCCGGAAGTTACATTTCATCCCGATCATTCTGGAGGAACAGGAAAAATCTGGAAAATATTTTGGGTATTGTCTTTTTTAACAATAATTGAATTGGCTTTAGGATATTTTTTATATGCAAAAAACGGAGAGTTGGGTTATGTTGCTGTTCTATCAACAAAATGTGCTATAGCAATTCTTACATTAGCAAAGGCTTATTACATCGTTTCTGTGTTTATGCACCTTGGTGACGAAATCAGAAATTTTATTATGACAATAGTTGTGCCATTGGTATTGTTTGTTTGGTTTATCATTGCATTTCTTGCGGATGGAAACAGTTGGAAAAATCTTAGAAACACAAATGCAGGAAGTACGTCAAATCAAATAGAACAAGTACATACCGAAGGAACTGAAAATAAATAACAATAAACAATAAAAAATAAAATCAGCCATCGTTTCTATTAACAAACGATGGCTTTTATATAAATACACACTTCGTTAAACAATAGTGTTCAATTAATTGTTTAAAAAAATAAAGTTGAATAAAAGATCTGCCATAGCGCTAATTATAGCAATGCTCCTTCCGTTGACCGGGTATTGGATTGTGAAGTATTACAGCAAAGATGCGGTACACATGCCACAACATTATTTTTATGACAGCATTTCGGTTACAAATAAAAAGGGAAATCTAGTAAATGATACTATTTGGCATAAAGTAAAAAACATTTCATTTACAAATCAATTAGGCCAAAAAGTTTCATTGGATGATTTGCATGGAAAAATAATTGTCCTTGATTTCTTCTTCACGCATTGTCCAACAATTTGTCCGGGTTTGGCAAGGTCAATGAAAAAACTACAAAAGTCATTTGAAAAAAACCCGGAGATAGTTCAATTTGTAAGTATTAGCATAGATCCAGAACACGATAGCGTTCACCAATTAAGGCAATTTGCAGATAAATTGAATGTTAATCATGACACCTGGTGGTTTCTTACAGGCGATAAAAAAGAGACCTACAATTTCGCATTAAATGAAATAAAAGCCAGCATTGCAGACACCAATGTTGATACTGCTTTTATACATACTGAAAATTTCTTTCTGTTAGATACCAATCGAATAGTAAGAGGATGGTATAATGGTTTTGATACAGTAAAACTATCGCAATTGGCATCGGACATTCCTACTTTAATGCTTGAAAAAGATAAAAAAAGTCCCTCTTTATTACGAGAATTTATTCCCTATTTACCTGTAATTTTCATAGGAATAGGATTAACTATATTTTTGATTACTTATTTAACAAGATATAAAAACAAAAAAGATGTTAACTCCGTTATTTAAAAAAAACGATTCAAAAGCTAAAATACTCATTTATACAATTTCAATTGTTGTATTTGCAGCTGTTGTAATATTGAACAAGATTCAATTGAGTATAGATTTGCCGTTTAGCCCACATGTGTTTGCAACAGCAAGTGCAATTATTAATTCCTTAGTGGCAATTCTATTATTAGCGGGTCTTATTACAGCCAAACAAAAAAACTACCCGCTTCATAAAAAAATAATGCTTGCAGCTATTGTATTATCGGTATTGTTTTTGCTGAGTTATATCGCACATCATTTATTGGCCGCAGAAACAAAATTTGGTGGAGAGGGAACAATCAGAATTGTTTATTATTTTATATTAATGACACACATTCCTTTGGCCGGAATAATACTGCCATTTATTTTGTTTACTGCGTACAGAGCATTAATTGGAGAGTATGAGCAACATAAAAAATTAACAAGAATCACCTGGCCAATCTGGTTTTATGTTGCAGTTACAGGAGTAGTTGTATATTGTATGATTAGCCCCTATTACGTTTAAGTCCGTTATTCTACCCAATCTGTAACAATCCTGTCACTTGTTATGTGAGTGATTTTAACTTTTATGATAGAATCAACACCCAAATTCGTATCTTCTATTTTTTTATTAATCTTCTCATTAATAGTAATCTTGCTTTCCAAACCGCTCTCAGAAAGCGAAACAAATATTCCGTAAGGAGTAATCTTTTTAATAATCGCCTCAATAATCTGTTGGCTTTTGTGTTGTTTTACCGCAACTAAAAACCCTTCTGTGTAATGGTGGTTGTATAGCTCTGCCATTATTTTTTCAGGCTTTTCTATATTGATCATTTTAAAACTGATTGCTTTGGGTGATTCAGAAACAACAGGAGGAAATTCGAATTTTGAAATTCGTAGTGGAAAAAAAAGATAAGAGTCAATTTCTTTGATAAAATAATCTTCGTCTACTTTTTTTACATAACCGAGAAACTTGTTTTCAATAGTTGCTTTTTGTATCAACACCTCAAGACTATTGTTGTATTCATACAATACATAATCTGCAAAAAAAACATTTTGAGAAGATTTTTTAATAACGAATTTTACATGATCACCCACCAGAAAACGATGTGTTTTTTTAATTAATTTCAATTGAATGTACTTCTCTTGTTGTTTATCATCAATAATCGCTTGAATGGTTTTGTTCTTGTTATTGGAAATATATTCTATCGTAACTTTCTTTTTATCATTATTGATGGAAATGATTTTACCCCTGAAATATTTTTCTGACATGGAAGTTATTTAATGGTATTAATAAGCAAAAATAATCTAAGCAATTGCTTAGATTATAAATCCAATTCAATTACAGGGTCCCAAAATACATTTTTAAAATCAACAATGGTATCATTTTTAATTGTAAGACCATCTTTAACCAACAGCTCCTCCATTAATGTAGGAGTAGCAAAATGAAATTTCCCTGTTAATATTCCGTTTCTGTTGACAACACGCTGGGCTGGAATTTTTAAAGAGGAGGTATGGGAAGCGTTCATTGCCCAGCCCACCATTCTGGCACTCATTTTTGTCCCCAGGTATTTTGCAATAGCACCATAAGATGTGGCTCTTCCTTTTGGAATTTGCAAAACAACATCAAATACATCCTGAAAAAAAGAATATTCTTTTTGAGTAGAGGACTGCTTTATTGTTTTTTTTCTTGACATGTTTTTTCATTCAACAAGTAAGTTCTTTTTGGTTCCGGCACAGCTTCAAAAAGATAAGGACAATGTTTACATCCGTTTCCACAACAGTACCCTTTTTTTAAATGATATTTTTCTGTAAGAACTACAAAACCCTGTTCATTGTAATAAAAATCTTCCCCTTCGATTAATTGTTCACTCATGGTTTACTATACAATATTATTGAGTTGATTGTTCGGTTTGCTTTAGTATTTCCTGCAACTCGTTATCTCGGTTGATTATTATTTCAGGCAAAGAAAATCGGATGTAAAATATTTTATTGCTTTGGGCAATATCCAATCCTTCATAATGAGTTTTAATTGTAAGCTTTTTATCAACCATTTTATTTGAGTAAACATCATTGGAAGATTCAATTAGATTCAGTGAGTACATCTCAATCACCCGTAGGGTAAAATCATATAAGACCGGAGAATCTGTCTTTAAATGAATGACCCCTGATTTTTTTAAAACCTGCTGATATAATCTTAGAAATCTCGGATGAGTTAATCTCTTTTTGGCCCTTGAAGTTCGAAGTTGGGGATCGGGAAAAGTAATCCAAATCTCATCGACTTCTCCAGAAGAAAAATAATCCGGCAGCATTTCAATTTGGCTTCTCAAAAACCGAATATTGTTAAGAGGATGATCAAGAGCCTTTTTCGCTCCCAGATACATTCTGTTTCCTTTCACATCAACCCCAATAAAATTTTGTTGGGGAAACATAGTGCCTAATCCAATTGCATATTCACCTCTGCCACATGCCAATTCTAAAACAATGGGATTGTTATTTCCAAAATTTGAATGCCACTCACCCGCCATATTTTTGGGATATTCATAAACATTGCTGAATGATTTTATCTGATTAAAGCGAAGAAGTTTTTTCTGACCCATAAGGGACCAAAGGTAATTTATCCTTAAAAAATAAAAATAGTGTACTTAAATTAATTCAATCAATCCCCAACAAAAAACCCCCACAACTTTCGCTGTAAGGGCCTTTGTAAAATAAAAACCGGTTGCAGGTAATGGAATTGAACCAAAATAAAGGACTAGTTGTAATATAAAAGTTCAGCAACTCACCTATATACATTAAAAATTGTTAAATATATAATTTGCTCACAACTACCCAAATGTACCCACAATAGAGAATAAACTCAGTCCTATAAAACTAATTAAAAGAGAATTATTTTAAAAATAATGCAATAAATATTTTGAAATTATAGAAAGATTTCAAATATTTGCATATTGATTAGAATAATTACAAAAAAAGATAAAAAATGGCCGCTAAATTAAATCTTGACAAACTTGACCTGCAAATCATTGAGGCAATGATGGACAACGCAGAAATTTCTTACGCAGAATTAGGTAAAAAATTATTTGTCAGTGGTGGCACTATTCATGTGCGAATCAAAAAACTTCAAGAGTTTAAGATAGCCAAAGGTACGAGATTAAATGTGGATTTGAAATTGTTGGGATATGATATTACTGCATTTGTAGGAATATACCTGGAAAAAAGTTCGCTATATGATTTTGTTGCGAAAGAGCTAATGAAAATTCCCGAAATCGTTCGCTTGAACTATATCACCGGAAATTACAGCATGTTTCTTGAAATTGTTTGTAAGGATATTGCGCAGTTAAGGTTTGTATTACACGATGAGCTACAAAAAATAAAAGGGATAGAAAGAACCGAAACTTTTATTTCTTTGGAAGAAGGGTTTTCGAGAAATGTCCCCGTTGCTCCCAAATCATAGTTAGGTAGCTTTTACATCAAAAGCATCTCTAAGGCCATTTCCTACAAGATTGAAAGCCAGAACAAGTAACATCATTGATATTCCCGGCACAAAAGCCAGAAAAGCTTTATTGGTAATAATAAAAGTATAGTTTTCTTTTATCATCAATCCCCAGCTAGGCATAGGTGATTGTATACCAATACCAAGAAAACTAAGTCCTGCCTCCATAACAATGGCAACAGAGAAATTACTGGTAGTTATCACAATAAGAGGACCAATCAAATTAGGTAAAATGTGACGAATGATTATCCTGCTGCTGCTAAAGCCCATAACCCTAGCCGCATCTATAAAAAGTGATTTTTTTATTGACATTACTTGCCCTCTAACCATCCTTGCAACATTAATCCATAAGGTAAGTCCAATTGCAAAAAAGATTTGCCAAAAACCTTTTCCAAGCGCAATGGTAAATGCAAAAACTAATAACAAGGTTGGAATACTCCAGCATACATTTATTATCCACATAATAACAGTATCTGTTCTTTTTCCAAAATATCCGGCGGTTGTTCCCAGTATCAATCCTACCATTACTGATACCAGTACAGCAATAAACCCAACAGAAATACTTACCCTGGTACCTATTATTAAGCGACTTAGAATATCGCGCCCTAAATGATCTGTCCCTAAAAGGTATTTCTTTTCAATAAAATGTTTTTTCAATTCTTTGGGATGGCCGTTGGTAATTTCGTTTATGCTATACCGTTGTTTCACACAGGTATCATCGTCTATATACTTATCAACCCATAACTCATCTTTTTTTGTTTCCCATTTTGTAATGGGAATAAAATTGTAAAAAGATGTTTTACCGAATAAAAGAATATGAATAAAAGATTCGGGTGTTGGTGTTTTGTTGTTCAGCACTAAAAAAAGTTGCTTATAACCCGGATTCTTTGCTTGAATCTCAACTGTTTGAATGTCGGCATTTGTTGTGTTGTCTGGAGCAATAATATATCCCAACAGCGCAATCATTACAGCTAAGAAGATGATAACGAGACCAATGATTGCGGGTTTGTTTTTTTTGAATCGGAACCAATTGTTTTTTAAAAAATCGTTTGATTGTGCAAGCATGTAAAAAGTTGATTAAGATAAAAGTTATTTTACTTTTCTTTCTTTCCAGCTATATTCACCAAATTTCCCGAGCCATCCAGCAATGATGATATAAATAACATGAAATGGTTGAAAAATCGGAAAAGCCCACATCAATCGCCGTTGATTAAAGAAATGAGATACAGGGATTAAAAATATCATCTCTGCTGCAGTTTTAACAACTATTGAAAACAAGAGCAACTCCCGAATCGAAAAATTATAGGATAAAAGACTAGCTTCCTTGTTAAAAAACAAACTTCCCAAGAATAATAAAAAAAGCGAACAATTAAAAAGATAAACAATCAATAAAATAGGTAAAAGACTTTTATCCTGATATTTATCAGCCTTACTTGCCCATCGAATGCGCTGATTAATAAAGCTTCTTACGTCATTAACGGGTTGCGTTTTTACAATAACTTCTTTTGATTTCAGGTATAAAATACTGTTTTTATCTCGCGCCGAAAACTTATGTAAAAGCATCATGTCGTCTCCACTTGCAATATGGTCTATACCAGAAAAACCACCCACTTCTTTATAGGATGTTTTTCTGTAAGCAAGATTGGCGCCATTGCACATCCCATGCATTTTATGATACAAACCTGCTGCTGTAATTCCCTGAAGACTCATAAAATCAAGTGATTGAAATATCTGAATCGGAGTGCGCACATCATCTATAACAACCGGCATTACAATCATATCTGGCTTATGCAATTCATAGAAGTCTGCTATTGTTGCCAACCAGTTTTCTTTTACAACACAATCGGCATCTGTTGTAACAATCAATTCCCCCTTTGACAAAGAAATACCAGTTTCTATAGCTTTCTTTTTATAGGAATTGATGTTGCTTTCTGAAATATGGTCTTCTAATGAAAGGTATTTTATGAAAGTACAGTCAAAGGATTGTACAATGTGTTTTGTATTGTCTGTTGAAAAATCGTCCACAACAATCACCTCAAAAAGATGTTGCGGGTATGATTGGTTTTTAATTGACTCCAACAAAGAGGCAATATTGCATTCCTCATTTCTAGCGGGTACTATAATAGAGATGAAAGTACTAAAACGTTTGTTGCCATATTTAACAATGTAAGAGGGAATATCACTCCAATAAATACGGTAAATAATAATTAATGCAATATAAATCAACAGCAATAAAAGCGATATGACTATAAGAAATGACTGCATAAGTTTTTGAAAAATGAAAAACGAAAACCCAATTTCCAGACCCCTGAAAAACAAGCAAAAATAATTCTTTACAAATGAATCAAACAAGTAACTTTATAAAGATTAAAACAAAACTTCTCAATTCTGTGTATTATTTTTTAAATCATTTCACCCGTATCATCCAATTTAATTTCGGAAAAGTACTAAATATATGCAACCGCTCTGTTCGATTTTTAGAAAGCACCTATAAGCCATGTTCTTTAAAAAGTTTATTGGTCCTCTTACTTTTTATATCAGCCTCTTTAAGTGCTCAAAAAAACAAAGACTTGTTTATTAAATTGACGGAGCCCTTAAAAGATTTTAACATTGCTTCCTCACCACAAAAATTTATTATTGGAAGTACATGCAAATCATGTACTGTTAAAATAAATGATCAATCTGTAAGCGTTTATCCTACGGGCGCATTTGTATATGAAATACTGTTAAAGGAGGGAGATACCACTTTTCAAATAGTAGCATACAATTCAAATGGAAAAACAACAAAGAAACAAATTCAATACACATTTAAATTACCAGCTCCCGAAATTGCAGTTAGTAGTTTTTCAATTGAAAGAATTCAATCATTTCCCGAGGGAGATTTAATGCTTCAAGTGGGAGATGAAATCAATTTTAAAGCAAAAGCATATCCTGATTGTGTGGTAAAAGTTGCAGACAAATATCAGCTGTTTGAAATGCCAGATTCAACAACGAAAGGATTGAAAGGAATTTATCAGGGAAAATATATTGTTCAGGAGAAAGATACGTTTTTAAAGCAAAAAATTAAAGTGTCATTGATTTCTTCAGATGGAAAAATAATTTCCAAAGAAACAAGCAACAGGTTTTCAGTCATGACTAATAATACAGCTGATGTAGTTATGACAAAAGGAAGATTGGCTCATTTATTATTTGGACTAGGAGATGACAGATTGGGTGGAGCCAAAATGGGATATATAGACAGCTTGATTCCATTGAAAGTGATTGGAAAAGTAAATTCAAATTATAAAGTCAGGCTGGCATCTTCCAGAACAGCCTTCATTCCTGATGATGTAGTGGACATTATGCTACCTGGAACATTTTCGCCAAGTTCATTGTCCGGTAAAATTCGTGTTTACGGAGATACCATGTACGATTATGTTTCAGTGCAATTGTTTAATCGCCAACCGTATCAGTCATTTCAACTTACAGATCCCTCCAAAATTATAGTCGATATTTTTGGTACAACCAACAATACCAATTGGATAGATCAGCTTGAATCAGCAAAAGAAGTAAAAAATGTATCCTATGAACAAGTGGCTGATGAAGTTTTTAGATTGAACATTACATTGAAACATCAGCAACATTGGGGACATTTTATTTATTATAATGGAAACAATCTGGTGATTAAAATAAAACGGTTACCACCAAAGCTTTCGTTAAAAAATCTTGTTATTGCAATTGATGCAGGGCATGGGGGAGCCAATACCGGAGCCGTTGGCCCAACGGGAATTGCCGAAAAAAACCTAACCCTTCCTGTTGCAATAAAGTTGCAGCTATTATTGGAAAAAGAAGGAGCCAAAACAATTATGACGAGAACAACGGAACAGTATTTTGACAACAAAGAAAGAATATTATTTTACAGAGACAGTATGCCCGACTTACTATTAAGCTTACATCTCAACGCTGCCAACGATCCAATCAGGGTTGGAGGCACCAGTACATTTTACAGATACGAAGGTTTTAGGCCTTTGAGCCATGCTATTTATAAACGAATGCTGGAGCTAGGATTGAAAGAATATGGAAACAACGGCTCATTTAATTTCATGTTGAATAGTCCAACAGAGTATCCAAATGCATTGATTGAAATGTTGTTTTTAAGTAACCCGGAAGAGGAGATGAAAATACTGGATGAATCATTTCAGCAAAAAATAGCCGAAAAAATCGTTCTAGGCATAAAAGATTTTTTAGAGACCGCACATTAAAAAGATCAGGCAAGCTTCATTATCAATGGCTGCAGAAAATAACAAAATGTCGTAATAACGAAAGTGCAAGTTATGTTCAAAATAAATCCGGCTCTTAGCATTTCTCTCATTTTTATAAAACCACTTGCATAAACAATCGCATTGGGTGGTGTACCCATGGGAAGCATACTAGCACAGCTTGCACCCAAAGTCATTGGAATACCTAACAGCAAAGGATCAAGTTGAAGTGTATTTGCAATAGATGTTATAACGGGCGCCATAACCATAACTTGGGCAATATTGCTGATTAACTCGCTAAAAAATACAGAGAACCCTGTTATTATTAATATCAGCAAAAACTCGTTCGTGCCTTTAAGGAAAATAAAATAAGAATCAAGCTGAGTAATCAACTTTACGTCCTCAAGTCCCTTAGCAAGAGCCATTCCCCCACCCAATAAAATTAAAATATTCCAAGCCATTTTGTTTCCATCACCCCATGTAAGAAGGGAGTCTATTTTTTCTTTTCTTTCTCCTGTAGGAATAATAAACAATAAGACAGCTCCGGCAAGACCGATAATAGTATCATCCAGCATAATCAAATGTTGAAATTCATTAACAACGTCTTTAAAAACCCAACCTAAAACCGTTATGATAAAAACAAGCCCTACTCGCTTTTCTTGTAAAGTAAGGCGGCCTAATTTTTTTATTTCTTCCTTTATGTAAACTTTTCCTTCTTCAGTTTCACCAATTTTATTGGGATATAAAAATTTGACAATTATTAAATATAGCAACAACATTAAAATAATAGTAAGCGGAATGAATAAAATCATCCAATTACCAAATCCAATATTATAGTGTAGATACGTTGAAATGTAATTTGAATAAGCAATATTTGGCGGAGTTCCAATAATAGTGCCGATTGCAAAATTTGACGCATAGGCAATTGATAACATTAACGACAAAGAAAAATTATTAAAATCTCTTTTACTAATCTTGTTAGTCTCCATTATTTTAATAACAGACATTGCAATGGGAAACATCATCATTGTAGTAGCGGAATTACTTAGCCACAAACTTAAAAAGCCGGTAGCCAAAATAAATCCTAAGATAATTTTATTCCCATTTACGCCGGTAATATTAATAATATTGAGTGCTATTCTTTTATGCAGATTCCATTTTTCAATTGCAATCGCAATAAAGAAGCCACCCATAAAAAGGAAGATTATGGGATCTGCATAGGACGTAGCCACTTCTTTTATTGAAAACACATTCAACATTGGAAACAATATAAGAGGGAGAATAGCTGTTATTGCAAGAGGAATTACATCAAGCACCCACCAGCAAATCATCAAAACTGTAACGGATAATACGATGTTTGCATCAGTTAAAAGAATGAAGGGGTTTGCCAGTAAAAAGAAAAGAAACAACCCCAACCCCAACACAATACCACCCGATTTTTTAAAACGGATGATTGTCTTTAAAATTTTCATGCTCTTATTTAAATGAATGTATAAAATGTTTTTTATTTCATTTCTTACAATAATCACTTAACAACATGAGTTAAATCGCTTGTGCATTTCAGTAAACTATCAAATTTAAAGAATAGACTTATACCAATCCATTTTTAAAAAGATATTCTGCAATTTGAACGGCATTGGTAGCCGCACCTTTTCTTAAATTATCGCTCACAATCCAGCAATTGAGTGTATTGGCCTGTGTTTCATCTCTTCGAATACGACCAACAAAGGTATCATCTTTGTCATGAGCCTGAAGAGGCATGGGGTAAATGAAATTAGCAACATCATCTTGTAAAACTACTCCGGGTGCGTTTGATAAAATGTTTTTAATCTCCGGTAAACTAAAGTCATTTTCAAATTCAATATTTACGGATTCGCTGTGTCCTCCAATGGTTGGAATGCGAACGCAGGTAGCAGTTAGTGATATAGTATCGTCCTCCATTATTTTTTTAGTTTCATTCGTCATTTTCATTTCCTCTTTAGTATAACCATTGTCTAAAAAAACGTCAATATGTGGAATAGCATTTAGATCGATTGGATATTTATAGGCCATTTCTCCACTGATTCCTTTTCTTTCATTCATCAGTTGATCGACAGCTTTAACACCCGTTCCGGTTACGCTTTGATAAGTACTCACTACCACTCTTTTAATTTTATATTTATCATGAAGAGGTTTAAGCACTACTACGAGTTGAATGGTTGAACAGTTTGGGTTGGCAATTATTTTATCGGTAGCAGATAAAACATGCGCATTTACTTCAGGCACCACTAATTTTTTATCGGGATCCATTCTCCATGCGCTTGAGTTGTCTATTACTGTTATACCTGCTTCCGCAAATTTAGGAGCCCATTCCAACGAAGTGCCTCCTCCTGCAGAAAAAATAGCAATGGCCGGTTTTGCATCAATGGCAGTTTGCATACCTACAACCGTGCACTCATTTCCCTGAAACATTATTTTTTTTCCAACAGACTTTTCTGATGCAACAGGAAGTAATTCTGTCACAGGAAAATTTCTTTCAGCTAAAACTTCGAGCATTTTTGTTCCTACGAGACCGGTGGCACCTACAACTGCAATTTTCATAAATCAATAAATTTAATTTAAGCAAAAATAAGTCATAATAATTGGTGTAATTCCTTTCTTACATCGCCACTTAAAAAATTAGATAATTTTCAAAATTGCATGTTGTCGATTGTAAACATTTAAGTTCTTCTAATTAGTATAAAATAAAATAGGAAGATATATAAATGATAATTTCATAAAAAACACCCCATGAGAATTATTTTATTCTGTATTGTTACGTTGCTTTCCTTTGATGCCACCGCTCAGTTAAATGACAATTTTAATGACGGCGATTTTTCACAACAACCAAAATGGTCTGGCATCGATTCGGTGTGGATGATAAACACACAAAATCAGCTACAAACAAATAGTAACACCATCAATTCAAATTATTATTTAAGTACCGTAAATACAAAGGCAACGATTGCTCAATGGGAGTTTTGGATAAAAGTTTCTTTCAATCCCTCTTCCGCAAATTATGTCGATGTATTTCTTACTGCATCCGACAGCAATCTATTAAAAACAAATATTACCGGGTATTATGTTAAAATAGGAAATACGGACGATGAGGTTTCTTTATATAGAAAAGACAACGGCGCTTCTATAAAAATAATAGACGGTATTAACGGAACCCTCAATCAGAGCGAATCAATTTTAAAAATTAAAGTTACAAGAGATGAAAATAATATGTGGGAATTATTTAGGCAACAAAATTCGGCGAGTTTCATATCTGAAGGTGTTGTTTGCGATAGCACTTATCTTAGTTCTGCTTATTTTGGTTGTGTTGTAAAACAAAGTACTGCTTCTTTTTTTCAAAAACATTACTTCGATGAATTTTTAATTAGTGACTATGTCAGGGATACGATTCCTCCAAAAATTGATTCAGTGATTGCTTTTTCAAAAAGTAAAATTGATATTCAATTTAATGAGTCTGTTGATAAAACTACAGCAGAACACTCGCTAAATTACTTTATTGATAATGGCATAGGATACCCTACTGCTGCAGTATTAGACCCACTTAATCATTCGCTGGTTCATTTGACATTCTCCGACAACATTTTTACTAGAACTATACTTCGTATACATATTGAACACATTAAGGATGTGAAAGAAAATGAAATGTCGCAGCAGGAAAAAAGCTTTATTTATTATACGGCAGCTCCTTATGACATTATAATTGAAGAGTTGATGCCCGACCCTTCTCCTTCAAATGGTTTACCCGAAACAGAATGGATAGAAATAAAAAATATCAGTCCTTTTGATATTGATTTAGCAGGATGGAAAATTGGAAAAGCATCTGAACTGAGCGGTTCAATGTCTAAATATATTTTAAAGAGAGACAGCTTTTTGGTCGTGGCGTCTACTTCTTCAGTAAACGCTTTAGCTCAATATACTAATGTGATGGGTGTACCTAATTTCCCGTCACTTACCAATACGAACGATCTTATTTATTTGTTATCACCCGAAGAAAAAACCATACATGCAGTAGAATATTCGGATGAATGGTACATCAACGAATTAAAAAGACAAGGCGGTTGGAGTATAGAAATGATGGATGTAAACAGTCCTTGTATAGGAGCTGAAAATTGGTCTGCCTCCAAAAGCATATTGGGAGCCAGTCCAGGTAAAATAAACAGTATTGATGCCATTAACATTGATGAAATTTCTCCACAATTGGTCAGAGCTTTTGCATTGGATAGTCTGCATATAAAATTATATTTCAATGAGCCATTAGACAGTGAAATGGCGTCTAATGTTCTACGTTATAGTATCAGCGATCAAATTGGCACGCCACTAATTGCCGACCCCATACCGCCATTGTTCTCGGAAGTAAATCTGACTCTAATATCTCCTTTATCGCGAAACAAAAAATATGAAGTGTATGCAAAAGGCATAAAAGACTGTATTGGAAACGAAATAGGATTGAGCAATCATGTTTTTGCAGGGCTTGTCGAAAAGTTAGAGAGCAAGAATATTGTTGTGAATGAAATATTATTTAATCCCAAGCCCAATGGATATGATTACATAGAGGTATATAATAGAAGCAATAAAATACTTGATTTGAAAAATTTGTTTCTGGCAAATTTGAATGCACAAAATAGTATCGACAATATAACAGCAGTGCAAAAAAGCAATTATGCATTTTTCCCCGGAGATTATTTTGTTTTTACTGAAAGCAAGGCAATGCTTTCACAACTATATTTTACTAATAATCCTACAGCTATTTTTCAAGTAGCGAATATGCCTTCTTATGGAGATGATGAAGGAAATGTCATTTTGCTTAACAATGAAGGAGACATAATTGATAAAGTTAGTTATAATAAAGAATGGCAATTCAAGCTGATAGATAATTTAGAAGGCATATCATTGGAGAGACTTAATGTAGAAGGTCCTTCACAGGATGAACACAATTGGCATAGTGCATCAAGTACGGCAGGTTATGGAACCCCTGCTTATAAAAATTCTCAAACTATATTGGTTAACTCAATATCAGGTGAAATTACAATTAGCCCCAATATTATCAGCCCTAATAATGATGGAGTAAATGACAACGCAACAATATATTATTCATTTGCCGAACCTGGCAATGTTTGTAGTATATTGATATTCGATGATGCCGGTCGTCCGGTTAAAAAAATAGTTGAAAATCTATTGTGTGGTACAAGCGGATATATTGTTTGGGATGGATTGAATGACAAAAATCAACCAATGGGAAAGGGCGCGTATATTGTTTATTTAGAATTGTTCAACCTGAAAGGGAATACGAATAAAATAAAAAAAGTAATTTATATAAATTGACAGGGAAAGATAATTTGTTTATTGCTGATTCGGTAAGTTTTCCAATCGAAATCTAACGAGCAGAAAACCACCGAAAGCGCATAAAATAGAAAATGAAAATAATTCCAGTAAATTGTTTTTATCAAATCCAAACAAAGCCATTCCTGTAACACAGCCCAGCATTTCAAAAATTATCCATGAGATAATAGTATAAAACTTCCATCTTCGCGGGTTAAGGCCTTTGTTAATTGCCATTTCACCGATCTTTTTACAAAGAAAAATAAGCAGGATTATTTCAAGCATTTGTTATGTAATCTTTAAACTAAATCAATATCAAAATTCACCAATTGAACAAACTCGTTTATCCTTGCATCGATATCTTCTTTCTTAATTTCTTTTAATTTTTCAGGCCCGAATTTTTCAACACAAAAACTTGCCATAGCACTTCCTACAATGATAGCAGTTTTCATGTTATCAAAACTGATGTCTTTGGTTTTAGCTAAATGTCCGATAAAGCCACCAGCAAAAGTATCACCAGCACCAGTCGGATCAAAAACTTCTTCTAATGGTAATGCAGGTGCGAAGAATACATGGTTTTCGTTGAACAACAATGCGCCATGCTCTCCCTTTTTAATGATTAAAAACTTGGGACCCATTTGCATGATTTTGCGAGCTGCTTTTACCAAAGAAAACTCACCACTCAATTGACGGGCTTCACCATCATTTACCAACAGAACATCTACTTTTTTCAACACTTCTTTCAGATCGTCCAATGCAATGTCCATCCAAAAATTCATGGTGTCCATTACTATTAACTTTGGTCTAACTTTCAATTGGTTTATCACACTTAGTTGCAGTTTGGGCATAAGATTACCCAACATTAAAAACTCTGATCCTTGATAGCTTTCAGGAACAACAGGATTAAAGTCTGCAAGTACATTTAAATCTGTAATCAAAGTGTCTCTTGTATTCATATCCAAGTGATATCTTCCACTCCAGAAAAAAGATTTTTTATCAGGTACTACTTCTACCCCTTCGACTTGAACTCCTCTTGATTTTAAGTCGTTCATTTCTTCCTCCGGAAAATCATAACCAACAATTGATATTTGTTGTACCGGCTGTAAAAAATTACTGGCAGCGTATGCAACATAAGTAGCAGAACCGCCTACAATTTTATCTACTTTTCCAAAAGGAGTCTCAATGGCATCAAAAGCCATCGTACCAACAGTAATTAAAGACATAAAATGAAGTTTGATAAAAAATAAAAAATCGAGCAAAAGTAATACATTAATACTGTTTATTAAATCTTTGTACAATTAATTATTGTAAATTCAGGTATTATGTTTGTAAAAATACATCCCGACAATCCCCCACAAAGACTCATAAAGCAGGTGGTTGATTGTTTAAAGTCTGGAGGAATCATCATTTACCCTACAGATACTATTTATGGAATCGGTTGTGATATTTTCCATCCAAAAGCGATAGAAAAAATCCGTCAACTAAAAGGCATAAATCCAGCAAAAGCAAATCTGTCCTTTATTTGCAGGGACCTTAGTCATTTAAGTGATTTTACAAAAAGCATAGATACACCTTTGTACAGAATGCTGAAAAGTCACTTACCAGGCCCCTATACTTTTATTTTAAACGCCAGTAAACAGGTTCCTAAAATTCTACAAAATAAAAAATCAACTATTGGCATCAGGGTTCCTGATAATGAGATTTGCAGGCATATATTAGATGAGTTGAAAAATCCGCTTATTAGTACATCACTTCCAGGCGATATGGTAGAAGACTATACCGACCCCGATGTTATTTATGAGAAATTCGGGAAAATGGTAGACATCGTAATTGACGGAGGAATCGGAGGATTGAAGCCTTCTACAGTTGTTGATTGTACCACAAGCGATTGGACGATTATAAGGAAAGGAGCTGGTTTTTTTGAAGAATAATTAGAAAAAGTGAACAATAAGTTTCCCAACATATAAATAACTTTGCGTTTTATTGAAATGGGAGACAAACTAAAGGCACATGCAGCACTTATAGGGACGAATATTTTCTTCGCTATTAATTTCACGGCTGTAAAATATTTATTTAATGGGTCTTTTATTAAGCCTTTTGGTTTGAATTTTATCAGAATTCTTATCACCACTATTTTGTTATGGATATTGTATATTTTCAAGCAAAACAAAGTTAGAATAGATAAATCCGATTTTTTTAGACTATTAATATGTGCCCTAACAGGAATTGTGATCAACCAACTGATGTTTATCAAGGGTCTTTCAATGACTTATTCAATTCATGCTTCGTTGTTAATGTTAACTACCCCCATTCTTATTGTTATTATAGCGGCAATTATGCTGAAAGAAGGAATAACAGTTAACAAAACAATGGGATTATTCCTCGGGGTTATTGGCGCAGGAATTCTAATTACCAATAGGCAAAACAATGGAAATGGATACAATGTATTATTGGGAGATGTGCTGGTAATATTAAATGCCGTTTCGTATTCTTTTTATTTCATTATGGTTAAACCATTGATGAAAAAATACGAATCATTAACAGTTATCAGAATTTTGTTTACAATGGGACTTTTTATTGCTTTACCTTTTTGCTGGAATGAATTTAATGCAATACCCTGGAATAATTATACGTATAAAGAGTTTGAAATTTTGGGATTGATAATTGTTGGCGGAACATTTTTTGCTTATCTCTTCAATGTTTACGGAATAAAACATTTAGGCCCGTCTGTTTCCGGTTCGTATATATATTCACAACCTGTTTTTGCAACAATAATTGCAATTCTATTTTTAAATGAAACGCTTGAATGGTATAAGGTTGTAGCCGGAATCTTGATATTTTCGGGTGTATATCTTGCTAATAAAATTCAAAGAAATGTTTGAGTATATATTTGTTCAATCCGAAGAGGAATATAACCATGCAGCAAAATTGTTTAAAGAATATGCGGCTTGGTTGAAAATAGATTTGTCTTTTCAGTCGTTTGAAGAAGAATTGAGAATTTTAAAAAAAATGTATGCTCCACCAAAAGGAACAATCATTTTATGTAAAAACGAATTCAATCACATTGCAAGTGTGGCTGTAAGACCTAAAGAAAACGATGTGGCAGAGTTGAAAAGAATGTTTGTGCAACCGATGTATCAACATAACGGTATAGGACAAACGCTATTAAACAAGTCTATAGAATTTGCAAAAAATGCTGGATATAAAAAACTTCGACTAGATACACTTGACACCATGATTCCTGCCATGGAGTTGTATCAAAAGAACAATTTTTACAAAATCCCTGCCTACTATCACAATCCTGAGCCTACTGCAGTTTATTTTGAAAAACTTCTTTGAACGTTGGTTGGATAATCAAAATACAGAAATTGTTTTTCCGATTCAAAAAATGAAGACCAATTGTTTGAATCAACTTTTATGACAAACATTCCGCAAGTAGGCATTTCGTCTATTCTTACTCCTATCTGAAGCAAATTGATAAATTCAGTAATGCCCGGGTTATGAGACACAAGTACGATGTTGTTGTGAAGGTTGTTAATAGTGGAAATTGTTTTTGCAAGGGCATTTGTATCGGGTAAATATAGATTCTCTTCAAAAGAAATTTTTTCATGTGAGTATTTGCAGCAATTGCATAATATTTCACAGGTTTGTCGGGCTCTTAGAGCCGGACTACTCACAAAAAAATCAATTTGATTATTAAGAGCAAAAAGCTTTTGACCCATTAGCAATGCTTCATTTTTTCCACTTTCACTTAGCGACCTAATAAAATCAGATTCGTTGAAGTTTTGGGATTTGCTTTTTGCGTGCCGAAATAGATAAAGTTTTTTCATAAAAGCAAAATGATAATGAATAAAAAATCCCGGTCTTACCCGGGATTGTGTTTTATTACTTCAAATTATTTTTTACAATCCACTGATGGTTAATCCTAGCTGAAGCAATTTTGTATCAGCCGAAACTAAATCTTTGAAAATAGAGCCGCTTAAATTATAGGAACCAAAGAAAGAAAAGTTACCATAGCCAATTCTTGCAGTAGCAGCAAGTCTTCTGTTATTGAAATAGCTTTTGGAATTTATTTTTTCTGTGTAACTGCTAATAGTTTTTCCGCTTGAATTTAACAAGGTTTTTCCTTTAGTGTGAACATTCATTAGGGTTCCAACTTTTGCCCCAATGGCAACTTTAAAAGATTTATTGGGTTTATCTGGGTGTAATGAAAACCTCAATTCAACAGGCACTTCCAGATAAGCTGTGGTTACTTTGTATTTTTTAAATCTATTGGTTGTGTCTAAAGAGGTAAACATTAAAGTTGAAGAAGTCCCTTTGATATCAGCGATTAATTTATCTAAAAAAATATGGCTAGTCCCGATACCCAAACCGAAAGCAGCACTAAAATGTGGGTTACTTTTGAATGGCTTATCCAACATAAAATAAACATTCGCACCCCTTGAACCAGTTTTTATTCTAGCGCTTACACTATCAGCGGCACCGTTCCAATTATCTGCGCTAAATTGAATCATTAAATGATCAGATGGACGATTCGATAAATCAATTTGTTTTTTTGTATTAGATTTCTGCGAAAAACCAACATTAAAAATTGATAAAAAAGCCCACGCAAGAATATATTTCTTCATAAAAACAGTATTAAATAAGGATAAATTAAAACAAAATCAAATATTTTCTCAACAAAGATAATGTTACTTGAGAGATAAAGTTAATTCTGTAGTGTAACAAATATTATTTGTGAAAAAATTAATCTTTAAAACAATTGAATATTTAATTTTATATAAAAAGAGTATAAATTTTATAAAAACTTGCTTTTCAATTATTTGTGAATGTGTGGAGAAATTATTTTATTTTTATAGAGTTCAAAAACCACCAAAATTAACTGAGTTAGCATAAAATTTATTTATTGAAAAAGTCTATTCACATTTCAATACAATAAGAATATCCAATTGGTATAAATATTGCTAAAAAACTATGAAGCCATTATAAATTCCATAGTACAAATCATCAGTAAAATTGGCGTTTTTAAGTTAAATTGTAAATGACTTCTGTCATTTACTGATAATATAAATATCATACTTACCATGTAAGTGAGAGCGGCGAAGCCATCTTTAACAAAATTCGTTAAAATACTAACAACTTTTTAAAATGTCATTGGAAACAAAATCCGAAAATGCTTGGACAGATGTTATACGTCCAAGCAGGTCATTATTTGATTTACGGTTGAAGGCGGTTTGGAATTACAGGGATTTGTTAATCATGTTTGTGAAAAGAGATTTTGTAGCAAATTATAAGCAAACGATATTAGGTCCACTTTGGTACATCATACAGCCTATATTTACTACAATCATGTTTACAGTTGTATTTGGCAAGTTTGCTAAAATCAGTACGGATGGGCAGCCGAGGATGTTATTTTATATGGCGGGTATAACAATATGGAATTATTTTTCGGAATCTTTCAATAGAACTTCTTCGGTTTTTGCATCCAATGCAGGCATATTTGGGAAAGTATATTTTCCAAGATTAATTATGCCGTTGTACATTATTATATCTAGTTTTATGCGGTTTGCCATTCAGTTTCTATTATTTCTTTCATTTTTGATTTATTTTCTAAACAAACCAAATTCGGTTGTTCACCCCAACTCATATGCATTATTAACTCCGTTTTTATTGTTATTGATGGCTGGATTTGCATTAGGTGCGGGAATGATTATCAGCTCTATTACTACAAAATATCGTGATTTTAGGTACTTGGTTTCATTTGCTGTATCGCTGTTAATGTATGCCACACCCATCATTTATCCTGTAAATTTTTTGCCGCAAAAATATCAAATCTATGTATTAGCCAATCCATTAAGTGGCATTGTGGAAGCGTTTAGATACGGTTGGTTAGGCAGCGGGAAAATATCATGGTGGGCACTAGGATATAGCACAGGATTTATGTTTGTATTGTTGTTTATTGGTTTGATAATATTCAACAAGGTAGAAAAGAATTTTATGGATACCGTGTAAAGTTAAAATTCAAAATTAAAAAACATAAAACGATCTATTGAATAACAGCGACAAAATAAACGTTACTAAAACATTTTTTCCACCTCTGGATGAGTATCAAAATCAATTGGAGCGCATTTGGAAAAATGAATGGCTCACAAACAGAGGGGAGCTTGTAAATGAACTGGAAGAAAAACTAAAGAGTTACTTGCATGTGCCAAATATCATTGTGATGAACAATGGAACTGTACCTATTCAAATCGCATTAAAGCTGTTGGCAAAACAAGGAGAAGTAATTACAACGCCGTTTAGTTATGTTGCTACATCGGCATCCATTGTTTGGGAAAATTGCACACCGGTTTTTGTTGATATTCATCCCGAATATTTAACAATAGATGAAACAAAAATTGAAGCTGCTATAACGGAGAAGACTACATGCATATTGGCAACGCATGTTTTTGGTAATCCTTGCAATGTAGAAGCTATAGAGCAAATTGCACAAAAACATCAATTGAAGGTTATCTATGATGCAGCACATTGTTTTGGTGTAAAGTACAAAGGGGAATCTATTTTTAATTATGGAAATGTAAGTACCTGCAGTTTTCACGCCACCAAATTATTTCATACCGGGGAAGGCGGAGCTGTATTTTGTAAGGATGAAGAACTGAACCATAAATTATATTATAGTCACAATTTTGGTCATAATGGCCCGCTTGATTTTCATGGATTGGGCATCAATGGAAAAATAAGCGAATTGCAGGCTGCCATGGGGTTGAGTGTATTGCCTTATATGGAACAAATTTTAGCAGGAAGAAAAAAAGTAGTTAATTTTTATAACGAGCAACTTAATCATAGGAATATTCAATCTTTAAAAATAAGAGAAGAAACAGAATGGAATTATAGTTATTATCCTGTGATATTTGAAAGTGAAGAAAGGTTGTTGCAAGTGCAGAAAAAAATGAACGAAAACAATATTTATCCAAGAAGGTATTTTTATCCTTCTCTAAATACCATCAATTATTTAAATGAAACGGAAATGCCGATTTCTGAAAGTGTTGCAAAAAGAGTTTTGTGTTTGCCGTTGTACGCATCTTTAGAACGAAACGAATATAAGCGTATATCAACATTAATATTATAAAATGAAAAAAGCTATTTTTATTTATGAGGCAATCTTCGTTATTTTCTTAATAAATTTCATACAACAATTTGGCATTTTAAATCTAAAAGCTCGTTTTGGATACTGGGGTATGGCTAATGCTGTATTTATCTTATTTTGGTTAGCAGTAATGATTAAGGGAGTAAAAAATAAAAATGGTTTTTTTTATAAAACATTTACTCTATTTAATAAAATGAACATTCCTATAGGCTTAAAAGTAATTACAATGATTGTTTTTTTTGGTAACTTTATTTCGATTTCTATGGGTAAGCCGAATTACCCGTTTTATGATGTGGGGATGTTTAGATGGACTTCTACTGCCAACTTTCAATTAGTACTTTATGAGCCCCAATATTACTTTTTTCGAAACAATAAAGTTGAATTGGTCAATATTAGAAGAGAAGGGTTTTTTTTATTTCATAAATATTTAGGTTGGGGTTATACGCATGAGTTTACATTTTCCAGTGCATATCACAATAAAAATCAAAAAGAGAATTTCGATTTTCTCGCAAAAAAAATGAAGCTAAGGGGGGTTGACACACTATGGGTAGGAGTTAGTTGCGTTAATTTTAAAACCAAAAAAGTTGTTTTTGATCCTAATTTATGTAACGCAATAAAAATAAATAAAAACGAAGACCTGTATTATGGGCCTATATATATTCCAGAATATCAGTATGCTAAGTGCAATTAAAAAGGAAATTAGAACAAATAATTTTTTTAAGAGGGCTGCTAAACCAGGGTCAGTATTGCAGTTGGCTTTTTTCAGAATATTAATTGGGTGTCAGATTTTTTATTCTTCACAAAGTCAATTATTTTATCTGCTACAAACAGTAAAAGGAACTAAAAAGCCTACAATTATTCCTGATGCTATTGATTTGATTATTTCTGAAATGAGTGTCCATTATTTAAAAACTATTGTCAATTTTTTAAGCGTTTTTCTGATTTTTGGACTTTTTACAAGGATAATACTTCCTATTTTGACAATAGCGTATATATTGTTGTTTAGTTTTTGGTATTCGAAATTTGACGCTCCAATTCCTTGGCTTTATATTTGGTTTCCTTTAATTGTTTTATGTTTTTCTAAATGTTCAGATGCACTTTCGCTTGATAGACTATTAAACAGAACAACGCCTATTAACAAAACAAGCGCTGAATACAGATGGCCAATGGAAATGGTCGTTGTATGGTTAGTGTATATTTATTTTGCATCTGGAATAGCTAAATTAGTCCCCTTTCAAAAGGGAATAATTTGGTTCAATGGTGCAACAAGTCAAAACATTATGTACAACAGATTTTTGGACAGCGTTTTATTTTTTATTTTTAAAAAGCCACTTTTTAATTATACAGCTCATGCTACCGTATTTTCAGCTCTTTCTCTTTCCGCCGTTATCATTGAGCTACTGACGATTGTATTGTTATTAACAGATAAACTAAATATGGTCATCTTCTTCTTGTTAGTTTCCATGCATTTATTCTTATATTTAGTTGGGGTGCCTGGGTTTATGCAGCTATCATTAATACTAGGTATTTCGTTATTATCGCCTAATAAATTTAATAAATGAAGATATTGTATGTAACTAGACATTTTAATCATAGCGGATATTTAATTCTTAAAAAATTAACAGAGGAAAAAATTGATGTAAGTGCTGTTTTATTACATAGAAACAATAATCTATTAAGGATTGGTTTTATCAGAAAAATATACAAGTTGTTTTACAATCTTATTTGTATTTATTATCGTTCTAAAAAAGTAAAAACATTTCATTCAGAGGAACGATTAGCCAAAAAAAATAAAATTCCAATTATTTGGACTGATAGCATCAAGAACGATTATTTTTATAAAAGCTTGGTTAATTTAAATCCTGATATCATAGTATTGGGAGGAGGCTGGCATGAGTTATTACCACAGAGAGTTTTCTCGTTTCCTAAGCTTGGTTGTATAAATACTCACCCATCATTGCTTCCAGAATTTCGGGGCACATCAATCACTAGATGGCAAGTTTTACACAACATAAAAAAGTCAGGTTCTACGATACATTACGTTGATGAAAATTTTGATACAGGAGGCGTATTGGCACAAAAAGAATTTTATCTTAAAAGAGATTATACTCCTCAAGAATTGTTTTTTGAATTGGGAAAGGTGGGAGCTGAAATTATGGTAGATCTTTTAAAAAAATTTCTTAGTGAAGGTAAACAGAAGCCATATTTTATAGATCATAATAAGCATTATTATGAGTATTTTAAAAAATGGACATGGGATAAAGAGGCTTTGAAAATTAACTGGGCAAAGTCTTTTAATGAAATCAACTCGTTCGTTTGGTCTAATTACCAAGAAAACTTTAAATATGCAGGACCTGTTTTTACTTTTGACAAGAAAAAGTATATACTTAGAGAATCCTCCATTAAGCAATTAGAATCAGAAGAGTTTCAAACACTTGATAGACTTCAACAAGGTAAAATATACGCTTTAATAAAAGAAGAAAATCTAATTCTCTACAGACGTAATGAAAAGATTGCCTTAGTTATTAAACAGGTTCAGCAATTTGACAGGTTTTATAAATACAGAAGAGCAAATAATCCGATTCATTTAATAGTAAAAAACAAAACTAATTTTATAGAAACACAATTAATATGAAAAATGAAACCCGAAAAAATCAGGAAAATATATTTCGCGAATTATTTCAAAAAAACTACGGAACACCAATGTCTGTTAGTTCAGAATCATTAAACCATAAAAAGCAAAGATTTTCTAAAGTCTGTGATATTTTTAAAGATGATAATGACATAACTATTCATGATGTTGGTATGGGGGTGGCTGATTTATATGGATTTATACAAGAAAGCCATTCTCAAAAAAAAATTCTTTACTCCGGCACAGAAATATTGAAAGAATATGTCGAAGAAGCTTCTGTTCGTTTTCCCGATCTGGCATTTTTTCATAGAGATATAGCTGAAAAATCTTTTGATGACACATACGACTATCTTCTGATGAGCGGTGTTTTTCATCAGAGAAGAGAGTCAAGCATTAGACAATGGGAAAAATTTTATCAAGAAATAATAAAAAACTCATTCGCAATGTGTAAAAAAGGAATTGCGTTTAATTTCATTTCTCCATTTGTTGACTTTTATCAAACACCGGTCTATTACTGTAATTTACCAAAACTGATAAACTTCATTAACGATGATTTAAGCCGTTTTTTCGAAATTAAACACGACTATGCATTGTATGAGTTTACTGTGTTTGTTTATCAGGAGTCTTATATAAAAAGCAAAACGGTTCAACCTGAATTTCAAAAGTACTTTAAAAATGATTAATGTCTTATTAACAAGTGTTGGCAGAAGAACTTATTTAATTAATTATTTTAAGGAGGAGATTCATAAAGTGGGAGGAAGAGTTTATGCTTCAAATAGCAGCATTTATGCTCCCGCATTGTTTGAAGCTGATGAATACGTAATATCTCCCCTAATTTATGATGAAAATTACGACTCTTTTTTGCTTGACTATTGTAAAAAAAACAATATTGACTTAGTTATCTCATTGTTTGATATTGATTTGCCTAAAATGTCGACCCTTAAGGAAAAGTTTAAAAAAGAAGGAATTACAATAATAGTTGGTGAACTTTGGCTGACTCAAATGGCAAATGACAAATGGAAAACTCATTTGTTTCTCAAAGAAAAAAAATTTAATGTAACTCCGGCATATATTAATATCAATCAAGTCTTTGAAGCATTACAAAGCAGTAAAATTAATTTCCCGTTGTTTGTTAAGCCAAGATGGGGAATGGGTTCAATCGGAGTGTATAAAGCAGAAGACCGAGAAGATTTGAATTTCTACTACAGAAAAGTTAAACAAGAAATTAGTAAAACGTATTTAAAATATGAGAGCGCCTCAGATATTGAAAACGCCGTACTAATCCAACCAGCTTTCCATGGAGAGGAATATGGGTTAGACATAATAAATGATCTCGATGGAAACTATTGCAATACTATTGTAAAAAAGAAACTTGCAATGAGATCTGGAGAAACCGATGCTGCAGAAGTTTTAAACGAACCAATTTTGGTAGAGCTCGGAAAAACAATTTCTAATTTAACAAGACACCCAGCAATAATGGACGTGGACGTTTTTTTTGATGGACAAAAAGACTATGTGCTTGAATTAAATCCTAGATTCGGCGGCGGCTATCCTTTTAGTCATATGTCAGGTGTGAATTTGCCAAAAGCAATCATTGCCTGGTATAAAAAACAACAAGTAAATAATGAAGAATTACTTAAGCCAAAAATCGGAGTCGTATCTATGAAGGGAGTATCTATGCATTTAAATAGTAAAATAGAAAATACAGATGGATGTTAATGTCAAAGTAAGCGCTTGTTGTATTTCATTTAATCAAAAGGAATTTATAAGACAATGCCTTGAAGGAATTTTATCACAAAAAACCAGCTTCGACTTTGAAATTATCATTCATGACGACGCATCTAAAGATGGTACTAAAGAAATAATTGATGAGTATCAAATAATATTTCCGAATATCATATTTCCCTATTATCAAAAAGAAAATCAATATGCTAAAGGTGAGCGAGCATTCATGGCAAAGTATAATTTTCCGAGATGCAGAGGAAAATATATTGCACTTTGTGAAGGAGACGATTACTGGACAGACCCAAACAAACTTCAAAAACAAGTTGATTTTCTGGAAGCTAATCCTGATTATTCTGGATGCTACCATGATACCTTGGTTAAATATACAAATATTGATAAGCCGGAACATTTATTTAGAGAGAAACTTCCGCAATCAATGAATGCAGAAGATACCATAGCATTATTTGCTCCTTTCCACACCTCTTCATTTGTGTTTAAAAAAGAATGTTTTACGTTTGAGCCTTTTCTTACAAAAGTCAAAAGCGGAGACATGGCTCTTTTTTCTATTATTGCATCAAAAGGATTACTTGGAAAAGTTGACGGCGTGATGAGTGTATATAGAAAACACGAAGGCGGCATTACCAATTCTGCAATTCATAACGATAACTTTCATCAAGATAGAATTCAATTGCTGCAATTTCTAAACGAATATCATGGATATAAGTTTGATAAAAAAGTCAAAAAAATCATCAAAATTCATCAACAAAGGGGCAGCACTTCCTCACCCCTAATTTTGAAAATAAGAACTATAAAAAAAAGACTATCAAAACTATATAAAAAAATAATGGAATGACAAGGGTGTTAATTTTATTAAATAGCTCAAGGCCATCCACATCAGAAACTTTCATTAGGTATCATGTTGATCAAATAGCGATCACCTACATTAATCTATATCATTTCGGAAAAATAAATAATTACTTCAAAAGCAATCACTTTGTCAGAAAAATTCAAAATAAAGCAATTGATATATTGACGTATCTTAAGTTTAGGAGAACAATTAAAAAAAACAAAATAAATATAGTTCTTGCTGAATACGGAATGGTTGGTGCAGATGCGGTTCATTATTGTAAGCTTTTGAAAATCCCTTTAGTTGTTCATTTCCATGGGCATGATGCGCATAGAAAGAAAATTCTTAAAAATTACGAAGCAGGGTATAAAAAACTATTTGAATACGCTTCCGCTATCATAGTTGTTTCTTTAAAAATGCGAAATGCACTTATAGAAATTGGGGCTCCAGCAGAGAAAATAAAGTTAAATGTTTATGGAGTCGATATCGAAAAAATAAATTCAATAAAGCAAACAGAAAAAAAAATGCTACAAGCATTTTCAGTTGGTCGATTTGTGGATAAAAAAGCTCCGTATTTATTGATTCTTGCATTTGAAAAGGTGTTGAATCTATTTCCTGCTGCAAACTTATATATTGCAGGTGATGGATATTTATTTGAAGCTTGTCAAAGAATAATTGATGCCAAAAAATTAAACAAATCTATTTTTTTATTGGGGGAGTTAAATCATGAAGAAGTTTTAAAAAAAATGAGTGAAAGTGTGGTATATGTTCAGCATTCCGTTGAAGCTTTTGATGGAGATTCCGAAGGCACACCAAACTCTATTTTGGAAGCATCCGCGATCGGTTTACCCATTGTAGCAACAGCCCATGCGGGAATTCAGGATATTGTAAATGATGGAGAAAATGGATATTTAGTTATAGAAGGAGATATTGATACAATGTCTAAAAAAATAATTGAAATATTTTCACTGCCTAGTCTTTCAAAAGAAATTGGAGAAAACGCTAGAAAAAAAATAGAAACAAATTTTACAATGGACAAAAGCATAAACAACTTGAAACTTATTTTAACTGATGCCTATGAAAAACAGCGTTAAATAAAATTCTAGTAAAATAATAAAATGTCACAACAATCAATTGCAGTAGAAAACCTTTCAAAATTGTATCGCTTAGGGGATGTAGGCAGAGGAACCATAAAAGATGATTTAAATCGGTTCTGGCACAAAATAAGGGGCAATGAAGATCCGTTTTTAAAAATTGGTCAAATTAATGATAGAACTAGTAAAGACACGATGGATTTTGTTTGGGCATTAAAGGATATCAATTTTGAAGTAAAAGAAGGAGAAGTTATCGGTATTATCGGAAGAAATGGAGCAGGTAAAAGTACTTTATTGAAAATTATAACAAAAATCACCTCTCCTACAACAGGACAAATAAAAATCAAAGGAAGAATTGCGAGCTTGTTGGAAGTTGGAACTGGGTTTCATCCTGATTTAACAGGGAGAGAAAATGTTTTTATGAATGGAGCAATTTTAGGAATGAGGAAATGGGAAATTCAAAAAAAATTCGATCAAATAATAGATTTCGCGGGCGTGGCAGCATATATAGATACGCCTGTAAAAAGATACAGTAGTGGAATGATTGTCAGATTAGGGTTTGCTGTGGCAGCATATTTAGAGCCCGAAATATTGATTGTGGATGAGGTGTTGGCTGTGGGGGATGTAGAGTTTCAAAAAAAATGTCTCAGCAGAATGCAAGAAATCAGTAAAAATGAAGGACGAACCGTATTGTTTGTTAGTCATAATATGGCTGCTGTAAAAACTTTGTGTAACAGAGCAATTTTATTGAACAATGGGGGAATTGAACATATAGGTGAAACCGCAAAATGCATAGGAAAATATCTTGGAGGTGAAGTTCAAGAAACATCAAATACCAAAAAATACAATTCGATTGCATTTGAAAATAGTTTCAAATTACACGAAATAAGAATCAAAGGATTAAACTCGAATTACTCTGATCCATTAATTGAGAGCGATCAATTGGGATTAACAACTTTGTTTGAAATTTACGATGAAAATCCACAAAGATATCATGTAACGTATCACTTGAATAATGATGCAGGAGATACATTGTTTTCTTTTTCCAGTTCAAATAATATGACTTTAAATAAAGGTCGAAATGAATTGACTTGCTTTTTTCCAAATAGTTTTTTTCAATCCGGGAACTACAATCTATCATTCTTTTTAATTCAGGACAAACGAAAAGCAGTAATTATCGAGAAAGAAGTATTTGCATTTACAGTAGTTGATCAATCGAGAGAAATTGGGTCTTATTTGGGAAGAGAACCAGGATACATTCGTCCAAAATTTCAATGGGAAAACATTTCTGCATAACAAAAGAAATTTCTACCAATCCATATTTACTTCAATGAATGTTGCAATTATTAGCCCGTCTTTCAATGCTTATTCAGAGACATTTATTCAACAGCATAAAAAAATAAATGAAAAGGTTTTTTTTTATTACGGCGGAAGTGTCCCAATGTATTTAGAAGGACATGGAAAATTACATACTAGTAAAATTTACAGATTTAAAAACCTAATAAATAAAAAATTTGGTAGAGAAACTGCATTTTCATCAAACGAATATGCAGTTTATAAAAGTTTTAAAAAAAACAACATAAATGTTGTGCTTGCAGAATACGGGCCAACAGCAGTAGCTGTTTTAAAAATATGTAATCATCTACAAATCCCATTAGTTCCTCACTTTCATGGTTATGATGCAACTGAAAAAACCACGATTCACCATTTCAAAAATAAATATAAAGATCTATTTAATTACGCCTCAGCGGTGGTGGCTGTTTCCAAAAAAATGATAATTGATTTGATTGAACTCGGCTGTCCAATAGAAAAAATTAATTTATCACCCTGTGGTCCATCCATTGAATTCTTCCAAGTAAAGCCTATTGCAATTAAAAATCAATTTATAGCCATCGGAAGATTTGTCGAAAAAAAAGCACCACATTTGACATTGGCTGCATTTAAAATTGTAAACGAAAAATATCCAGATTCAAATTTGGTGATGATTGGAGAAGGAGAATTGCTGTCTGTTTGTAAACATTTAGCTGAGTTGTGGGGAATTAAAAATAAAGTTGAATTCAGGGGCATTTTAACTCCTGAAGTTATTAGAAACAACCTAAATGAATCAGTTGCTTTTGTGCAACATTCGGTTGTTGCATTTAATGGTGACTGCGAAGGAACTCCAGTCGCCGTGATGGAGGCCTCTGCAGCATCACTTCCTGTAATTGCAACCAAACATGCAGGAATAAACGATGTTATCATACATGGACAAACAGGTTTTTTGGTAGAGGAATTTGATGTAAAAAAGATGGCTGAATATATGATAGAATTAATTGAGCAACCTGAATTAGCCAGAAAACTGGGAGAGGCCGGAAGAAAAAACATTAAAGACAATTTTTCTTTAGAAAAAAATTTGAGTGAATTAAAACAAGTACTAAAAAAAGCGGCTGCTATTTAAATTAATAAAACGCAAATAAAAAGAAACATATAAGTTGAAAGTTCTAAAATTCGATTTACTGTATCCTGAAGAATATTTTAAAGAAATTCAGAAGGAAAACGCTGCGTTGATTGATAAAATGAATCTTCATGAATATGTCGATTGGATTCATCAACAAAAAATGGGTTATGGAGAAGTCATTACAAATGAATTTCGCAGAGAAGGTTGGGAGGTGTTGGATTATTATTTTCAGGACATTGTTTACTTCAATAAGGTAAAAAAACATTCGGGAATAAGACTATCTCCATTTGATATTTTTTCTAAAAAGAAAAGAAAAGCATACTATCACGCTACTTTGAAAGATGTATTCAATTCATTTACCGATAAGTTCACAAGAGATTGGATATTGGGTGAGTCGTATGCATGGAGGTTTATAGAATATTACAAACCCGATATTATTTTTATCAGAGAGCCCATTGGAATGAGCAACCTGATGTTTGAAGGATTGAAAAAAAAATATTTCATTGTTTCTCTTGTGGGATGTAATATGGTAGGACTAAAAAATTGGAGAATGGATTTTTCCAATTTGATATTTACGTTGTTTCCTGAGTATAAAAATTATTTCAACGCCAATGGTATAGATTCTGAACTCTTTGAGTATGGCGCGGTAGAGCTGGAAAAATATACAGGCCCGAAAAAATATGATGTAACTTTTATTGGCGTACTGGGAACAAAAGTTCAGCTTCAAAAAACCGAACTTTTTGAAAAAGTAGCGTCATCCGTAGATTTCAAATGGTGGGGCATTAAAGGAGATATGATAGAGAATTTTCCGAATCTAAAAAGAACATGGCAAGGATATGCAGCAGGTACCAAAATGTTTGATATTTATCAACAATCCAAAATTGTATTGAATGATTATCCATTTAATGCAAAAGGTGGAGCATCAAATATCAGAATAAAGGAGGTGTTGAGTGCGGGAAGTTTATTGCTTACAAGATTTTCAAATGATCTCGAAAAACTTGAATCAATGGGAGTATTAAAAACTTTTATTGATGCAGACGACTGTTTATATAAAATTGATTATTATTTGAAAAATGAAATAGAAAGGGAGGAAATTGCTGCAAAGGGATATCGCTTGTCAACAACCGAATTTGCTGGTAGAAAAGCTATGAAGCCAATAATAGAAACTATAAAAGAACGATACAAATTATCTTTATGATTGCTAGTAGTCATTTTGAATTAATATGATTAAAAAGTTTCTAGTTAATTCTTTTATTTTTATTTTCCCAATTATTATAATGCTAATATCAATAGAGTATTTATTAAGGAATATTCCCAACGATTATTCTTACAAAAGAAAATACCTTGATGAAAATGCCGAAAAAATAGAAGTGTTGTTTTTAGGAAACTCTCATATTTATTACGGCATAGACCCTGTATTTATGAGAAAGAAGTCTTTTAATGCAGCACATTATTCTCAAACATTAGAATTTGACTATAGAATTTTTCATAAGTACCAAAAAAAATTAAAGCACCTCAAATATGTTGTTATTGGACTTGACGATTATACATTTTATTCTAAAATGAAAACTTCGACTGAATGCTGGAGAGAAAAATATTATAATATCTATTATAGTATTAATTCTAGTTTTCTTCTTAAAAACAACTTTGAATTGGCGGGTGGAAAATTTCAAGACAACATTAAAAGGATTATATGCCATTTTTTAAAAAATAAAAAATACATAATGTGCAGTCAATTGGGTTGGTTGAAAAACACTCAAACCTCGTTGCCAAATAATATTAGAGAATCTACGATTAAAGCATCAGAAAGACATAAAATCCTAACTAAAGATTTCTTAAAGGAGAATCTAAATTATTTAAAAATCATACTTGGAGCTGCTAATGAAAATAATTTTACTGTAATATTACTTTCAACACCAGTTACAAAAGATTATTTTGAATATTTAGAAAATAAAAATATTGAAAAGAATAGAATAATATTGAATGACATAATTAAAAATAATAAAACCATTTACTATAATTATACCACAGACAGCGCATTTGATTACGATGATTTTTTTGATTCAGATCACCTGAATGAAAAAGGGGCTAAAAAATTCTCACTTAAAGTAAATCAACTTTTACATTGATTTATATTCAAAATCTACAATTAGGTTATTCAATAAAAAAATGGACAATTAAATTATTTTTCTTTTTATTACCATTGTTTATATTTCTTGTGACCATAGAACTAATATTGAGAAATATTCCAAACGATTATTCATACAAAAGAAAATACCTTGATGAAAATGCCGAAAAAATCGAAGTGCTGTTTTTAGGAAACTCTCATGTGTCTTATGATATTAACCCCGCATTTATACAATTAAGATCTTTTAAAGCATCTCATGGCAGTCAAACAATTGACTATGATTATATGTTAATTGAAAAGTATTCAACTAGGTTTAAAAACTTGAAATATCTAGTTATCCCAATCGATTATTTTACATTATTTACAAGATTTTCAGATGGTTGGGAGGAAAACAGAATCAAGAATTATAATATTTATTACGGAATGCATCAAGGCTTTAAAATTTCTTATTATTTTGAAATTTTAAACAACAAGTTTTCTGCAAATATTTCTAGAATAATTCGATTTTATACAAATTCAATATCTCATAAATATTGTAAAAATCTGGGAAATTCATTTAACGATAATTATCCCATACAAAAGGAAATGATTGATAATGGTAGTTTTAGGGCATTTGTTCAGCATTCAATTAACAATAAAAAGTTTCCTCAAGCATAGTGATAATAGATTCGATTTTGAGATATACCAATCGTAAAAATATTAAGTTGATTTTTATTACAATGCCTGCGCATAAATCTTACGTAAAACACTTAGATAAATATCAAATTTCGAAAACAATCAATATTGCTGATTCTATATCAAAAACGAATAAAAATGTTGCCTATTATAATTTTCTCATTGACACAAGTTTTCATACTGAAGATTTCTTTGATTCAGATCATCTAAATGAAAAAGGTGCTGAAAAACTAACCTTTAAAATAAATCAACTGCTACATTAAATGTACAAATAGATTATTGTGGATAAAAAATTGATCTTTAAAATATTCTGCTTTCTGGTTCCGCTATATATTTTACTATTTACTTCTGAGATAATGCTAAGAAATATTCCTAATGAATATCAATTTAAAAAAAATTACCTTGACAGCAACTCCAACAAATTAAAAGCATTGTTTTTAGGAAACTCTCATACGGTGTTAGGTATTAATCCAGAATACATGAGTATTAATTCATACAATGCTGCACAGGTTTCTCAGTCGCTGGATTATGATTATGAAGTTTTAAAAAAGTATGAAAATCAATTCGACAGTCTACGCTATATCATTATTAATATTGATTTTTCAAACATTTTCAGGAGACTAGAAAATGACAGAAATGAAAGCTGGAGGGTTAAGTACTACAACATGTATTTTGGAATCAATACAAGCTACAAACCTGAAAACAATTTTGAAATTTTAAACGGCACAATGAGAAATTCCGCACATAAATTTTGGAATCACTATTATTGGAAACTTCCTGATTTTTCTTGCACCGATTTAGGATATTGTATCACCTATGGTCAAAATCCTAATCAGAATTTTATAGAATCTGGAAAAACTGCAGCCATTAGACATAGGCCATACAATATCGAAAACTTTAATCTAAATATTGAATCATTAATTCAAATTATTTCTTTTTGTAAAATATATAATTTGAAATTATTCATACTTTCTACTCCATGCAGAGATGAATATAAAAATCTCCTTGATTATAAAAAAATCCAATTGATTGATAGAACAATTAATAATATTGTTAAAAGCAATTCTGAAGTATATTATATTGACGTTAACAACAACATCAATTTTACAGCTGCAGATTTTTTTGATGCGGACCATTTAAATATTACAGGGTCAAAAAAGTTGACTTTGAAAATTGATAGTATTTTAAAACAATTAATTCATAATGCCCAATAATTACATTACGAAGCTGCAAATAATTAACAGTGTTTTAAATTTATCAGTCAGATTTATGTTTTTAATGCAGCAATAGTTCTTTAAATCATTCTTTTAAGTATTCAAATTTGACTTTTTTTATAAAAAAAACTTCTTTATTTCTTTTGCCATTAGTTTGTATTTTTTCCATAATGGAAAGCATGCTTTTTCAAATACCTAATGTATATACCTACAAAAAAAATTATTTAGATTCTAACTCTAATAAAATTAAAATATTGATTCTTGGGAATTCGCATTCTTATTGTGGTTGTAATCCTGAGTTTATTCAACAAAATGCTTTTAATGCAGCTTATTTTTCTCAATCTATAAATTTTGATGCTGAAATTTTAGAGAACTATATCAATCGTGCTGATAGTTTGAAATACATATTATTACCGATAGACTATTATTCTTTATATAACAGACTTGAATACGGAAGTGAAAGCTACAGAGTCAAATACTATATCATGGATTATGGTTTTAAATTTCCCGAGTTTTATTTTAGTACACTCAATATATTTAATAATCCTCTTTCATTAAATTTTAAAAGATTATGGTGGATTTATTATAAAAGAAACACTTTTGATTTGATTTCAGATAGACCTTGCGACCGATTAGGTTATTTTAAACCAGTACAAAAATTTGTCGATTTAAAAATTTCAGGAAAAACTGCAGCTGAAAGACATAAAAAAAATAGTAACGATTTTTTGGGAGACAATTTTTTGGAATTTCAAAAAATCATCCATTTTTGTAAAAAGAAAAAAGTAAAATTAATACTTTTCACCCCTCCCGCATACAAATACTATATTGATGCATTTGATAAAAACACATTCGAAAAAGTGGCCAAAATTGGGAGTTCTTTCGAAAAAAACAATTCAAATGTTGTTTATTACAATTTTATAAATGACACTTCGTTTAGAAAAGAGGATTACTTTGATGCAGACCACCTAAACGAAAATGGCGCTAAAAAGCTTACAATTAAGCTGAATAATATTATTTCAAATACTGAATCAACAAACAAACAAACAAAAGGTTATTGAAAATCTAATTATACCTTATAACCAAAAGGAAAATAATTGTCAGCGATAATATTCAGCTTATTTAAATACTATCTAAATACTTTTTATGCTCTTTAATTCCATCAACTTTTTAATTTTCTTACCAATTGTTTTTTTCCTTTATTGGTTTATCGTTCAAAAAAATTTGAAAGGACAAAATATTTTATTGCTTGTTGCCAGCTATTTCTTCTATGCATGCTGGGATTGGCGTTTTTTATTTTTGTTGATTTTTTCAACGCTGCTTGATTATTTTACTGGATTAAAAATGTCACAGGCAGAAAATCAAAAAGTAAAAAAGTTTTGGTTTTGGTTAAGTATTATAGTCAATTTGGGTTTTTTAGGAACATTCAAATATTACAATTTCTTCGCTGCATCATTTGCAACTGCCATTTCAAATATTGGATTTCATGTAAATCCATGGACTATTAATGTGATTCTGCCGGTAGGTATTTCATTCTACACTTTCCATGGACTTTCTTATGTAATTGATATTTACAATGACAGAATCAAGGCGGAAAAGAACTTTATTGATTATTCTGTATTTGTAAGCTTCTTTCCATTATTGGTGGCAGGTCCAATAGAAAGAGCCACACATCTTCTTCCTCAAATTCAACAAAAAAGGGAATTCAATTATTCTAAGGCCGTGAATGGTTTGAGACAAATCTTGTGGGGATTTTTCAAAAAAGTTGTCATAGCCGATCAGTGCGCTGAATATGCGAATATGATTTTTAATAATCAAGCTGGTCATTCAGGTCTTTCCCTTTTAATGGGAGCATTGTTTTTTACTTTTCAAATTTATTGCGACTTTTCAGGATATTCTGATATAGCTTTAGGAACAGCCAAATTGTTTGGAATTGATTTATTGAGAAATTTCGCATTCCCATATTTTTCAAGAGACATAGCAGAATTTTGGAGGCGATGGCACATATCCCTTTCTTCCTGGTTTAGGGATTATTTATACATTCCATTGGGAGGAAGTAAAGGGGGAACGTGGAAAAAAATTCGTAACACATTTATCATCTTTATTGTCAGCGGATTCTGGCATGGAGCCAATTGGACTTTCATTGCGTGGGGAACACTCAATGCAATTTATTTTCTGCCCTTACTTCTTACAAATAACAACAGAAACAACCTAGAAATTGTAGCAAAAGGAAGAAAATTACCAACGTTTAAAGAAAGCATTTCGATGCTATCAACATTTGCTTTAACTGTTCTTGCTTGGGTCTTTTTTAGGTCAGATAACTTTACAAATGCATTGCTTTTCTTAAAAAACTTGTTGACGGGATTGTTTATAAAGAAATCATACATTAGCTCGATAGTATTTTTTAATAAACATATTGGTTTTTCGATTGTATTTTTTTTACTTCTGTTTATGTTAATTGAATGGATTGGAAGAGAACAGCAATTTGCTATTGAAAAAATTGGATTGAAATGGAAACGACCTGTTCGACTATTGTTTTATTATGCGATTATATTGACCATCATTTGGTTTAGTGGAAAAGAACAGCAGTTTATTTATTTTCAGTTTTAATCAAAACTGAATGGTTTCAAAAGGAATCTAATGTTTAAAGTATTTCTACAAGGCAGAATGGGTAATCAATTGTTTCAATATGCTTTTGCTTATGTGACTGCCAAAAAAAATAAGATAATATTCTTCTTGGAAATGGACAGAAATAAGTTTTATCTAAAATTCTTTAAACTTAATTTCCCTTATAGTTTATTCAGCAATAATTTCTTATTTAGAGTATATTGTCAGATTGCTAACAGAATTAAAATGAAATTTGTTCTTGACTTAAGCGATTGCAAGAAAAATATTCAATTGCCGGATAATTTTACAAACACTTTATATAAAGGATATTTTCAGGACGCATCTTATTTTCATCCGTATAAGAAAGATCTATTAAAATTATTTTCTTTTAAAAAAAAGACAAAACAATTATTTGAAAAAACATACGGAGAAATATTCAGGTCTAATATAACACTCGTAGTTTGTATCAGAACAGGAATAGATTATAAAAACTTTCAGTTGCCGGATTATAATTACCCTCATGTGTATTTACCAACTGATTGGTTTAAGAATATTATTGCAAGAATTAAATCCGAATATCAAAAAATCATTGTAATCAGCGACGAAATAAAAGAAGCAAAATTAATTTTCGGAGAAGACAACAATTTTCTATTTGTAGATGACTCACCCGAAATACAGTTTCAATTGCTCATGAATGCTGATACTTGCGTGATATCCAACAGTAGTTACGCTTGGTGGGGAGCCTATTTAAATGCAAAGCCCAACAAGAAAGTATATGCCCCCAAAAACTGGGCAGGTTATAATATTGGAATTGAATATCCGGCTGGAATTATGACAGAGGATTTTATATGGGTTCAATAATGCAGTAAAAATTGTTTGTTTTATAGAAAGACATAATGGAAAATAAGTTTAATGAAATTTCTGTAATTATGTGCTGTCATAACAGTGCAAAAAGAATAGAAACAACATTACAATATTTGAGTCAACAAAAAATCAATTCTCCTGAGGTTGGTTTTGAAATAATATTAGTTGATAACAACTGCAAAGACAATACAGTAGAACTAGCAGAGCGATTTTGGCAGCCCTATAAGGATAAATATCCCCTAAATGTAGTACATGAAAAAAAGCCAGGTAAATCAAACGCTCTTATGGCCGGCTATCACGCTGCCAATTATGAAATTCTTTTGTTGTGCGATGATGATAATTGGTTATGCCCTGAATATTTTGAAACAACACTCTCTTTGTTTAATCAATACTCGCATATTGGAATGCTAGGTGGATACGGTTCAGAAGCAAGATTTGGAGAAGGTGTTGCGGAACCAATATGGTTTAAAGAAATGTCCGGGGCTTATTTTGTTGGTAAATTCATTAAATCCTCTGGCTTTTTACCCCCAACACATTTTAATATATGGGGAGCAGGATCTGTAATAAGAAAAAAAATGTGGAATTATCTTATTGCAAATGGTTTTCAATTTAAAAACAGTTTACAAGCTGGTAAAGCTCAAGCCGAAGACGCAGAGCTCGCGAGAATTATTACAATCACCGGACACTCACTTTATTTTGATGACCGCTTGACATTTATACATGATTTAAGTGGAGGAAGGGTTTCGGAACAAAATCTAGAAAGTCAGATTAAAATCAATGCAAAGTGTTATGGGTGGTTGGTGTTTTATAAGATTATTGTTAAACAGGTAAAATTCAATAAAGATAATCTCTTCATATTCTTTTATTTAAGAGAAATGTTGGTAATAGTAAAAACATTATTCAAAAAAAGGCACTCAAACAAAACAGTGGATCATCGATTTTTAATAAAAAATTACAAAGAAGTTCTTTTTGATAAGTATTTATTATGGGAGTTAATCATTCATTTTCATACATATTACAAAGAAAGAAAATCAGGATTGGAATTTATTAAAAAAATATACAACAAGCAACCTCTTTCTTCCAATTGAGTCAACAATTTAGTGTTGCTACTATCAAATGAAAATCGCTGTATTAATTCTTGCTCATAAATCTCCAGAGCAGCTTGAGTATTTAATAAAATCGCTTAAACATAATGAGGTAAATGTTTATCTGCATATAGATAAGAGCGCAGAATTTAGCTATAGCAGTATTGAAGCAGAATTTGTTCCCATTCTCCCTAATTACTATTGTTCGTGGGGTGCATATAATGTAACAAGGGCAACATTTGATTTACTGAAAAGGGCTTATAAGGATAACAATGATTATTATGTATTAATTAGCGGGGAAGATTTCCCTGCAAAACCCATAAATAAAATTGTAGAGTTTTTTAAAAAACAAGAAGGAATAAGTTATATGAATATTATTCCTTTGGAAGATGTAAAAAAAGATCCACTGGTTGATTATTCTACATTTATAAAAAGGTTTTCTTTTGTCCATATCCCTATGTGTCACAACAAAAGGATTTTTTCATTATTCAAACACCATTGTTTAACCAACTTTAAAAAACTGCAAAAAAAACTTACATTTTTTAGATTTAAAACGCCAACTGATATTTTTGTTGGAGAGAATTGGTTTAATTTACATAAACATGATGTTGAACAATTATTAAAGGAATTCAGAAAATCAAAATGGCTTCGGTTTCGATTGTCTTTTGGTCTATTGATGGAAGAAGTTTTACCTCACACCTTGTTAAAGAGAAATCTAGATTCCAATAAATGGGTAAACGATTCATTAAGATTCACCATCTGGAAGCCTAATACCGGAAGTCCGGAAATACTTAAAAGTGATAACATTTCTCAAGCGCTTGAATCAAATGATTTGTTTGCGAGAAAATTCGAAGATTTATCAGTACTAAAAGAATTGTTCAATAAAATAAAGGAATAGCAAAAATGGCTCCATATTCACATGACGAAGTGATTCATAATTTTGCGGCGGCAGAAGCAGTTCTTCCAATTTTGTTTGAGAAGTATAAACCAATTTCTGTGCTCGATGTTGGCTGTGGCCTTGGTAATTGGGCGGCAATAGCCAAAAAAATGGGTGTGCCTAAAATATTGGGAATTGACGGTTATTATGTCAATAAATCTTTATTAAAAATAAATCAGGAAGAATTTCTGGCAATTGACCTGAAAGAATCGTTTGATCTAAAACATCAATTTGATCTGGTTATTTGTTTGGAGGTGGCAGAACATTTACCTATTCAATCTGCTGAAAAATTTGTAAGTTCATTGATCAATCATTCTGATGTTATTTTGTTTTCAGCGGCCATACCTGGTCAAGGCGGACAATTTCACATTAATGAACAATGGCCTTCTTTTTGGCAACAATTATTTGAAAAAAATGGCTATGAAATGATTGATTTTTTTAGAAATAAAATCTGGAACAATTCTCAAATTGACCCATGGTACAGACAAAATTTGTTTTTGGTGGTGAAGAAAGGACATTCACTTTCTTCAGGAATCAACCTCGAAATACAATCATACATACATCCTGAACTATTTACTTTGTTCATTCGGCAACAAGAAGCAAAAATCAGAATCATGGAAGACAAAATTAAAAAGTTGTCTAAAAGAGATGTTATCGGAAACACTATTAAAATAATTAAGAAAATTTTTTCTAAATAAATGTATTGGATATTTAATTGGAAGCCACTTCAAAAGAAAAGCAACTTTATGCTGGATCAACTCAATGATACCAGCATTCTTATTAAAACCTTAGAAAGGCCCAATCAATTAATTCACCTGCTCGATTCTATAAAAAAATATAAATTCAAGGGTCCAATAGTTATTGCAGATGACAGTAAAGTACATTACAAAGACAAAGTATTATCTGCATTCCCTGATTTGAATATTACATATATAAATCTGCCTTTTGACGCCGGCACGGCAGAAGGAAGAAATAAAATGCTTGAAGTGACTACTACTTCTTTATTTGTACTATGTGATGATGATTTTATTTTTGAGCCTCGAACAAGAATTCCTCTAATGAGGAAGTTGTTACTCGAAAATAATTTGGATATATTAGGTGGAGTATTTCGGCAATACAATTTAAAATCTAGAAAACAAAAAATAAAGTCTATTATTTCAAGATGGCTTTTAAAATGCAATATTCTTATTCCATCAACCGGTATATTTGAATATTATGCAGCATTTGATATTGAAGGAAATGTGTGTAGGATGAAGAAAATAAAATATGCAGACCCATTTACAATTTGCGATCTCACACATAATTTTTTTATTGGAAGGACTGAAAAAATTAAATCAATAGGAGGGTGGAATCCTTTATTGAAAGGTGGCGAACATCAGAATTTTTTTATCAGAGCCAAATTAAAAGGGTTGAAAGTTGCTACCACCAGACTATGTGGAGTGGTACACGACAGATGGTCTCCAATGCCAGAATTATTTAAAGAATTGAGGATTAGAGGAAATAGTTATCAAAAAATAGCACTTGAGGAATTCGGGATTACAAAAATGGAAAACTTTGAAGATGTGATGAAAGAAAAATTCGGGTAGTAATTTAAAGGCTTAAAAACTTCAACAGCAAGATGTTACAAACTATTAAAAATAAATTCTACAAAAAGTTCCACACTTCTTTTGCTAAGTCTGGTATTGATTTACAAGTTTTTCAAATCTTACAACAAAAAAAAATTGGAACATACGTTGATGTAGGCTCACATCATCCCATTTTAGCCAACAACACTTTTTTCTTTTATTTAAGGAATTGGACAGGAATCTGCATCGATCCGAATCCAGAGTTTACAAAACTATACCAGAACAAACGTTCCAAAGATATTTTTTTAAATGTCGGCATATCCGATCAATCAGACATAGCGCTTAATTACTATAAACTTAAAGACGGACTATCCGCAAGGAATTCCTTTTCAGAGGAATATATAAATAGCAACAATCTACATGGAAGTATTGACCAAATCATACCTATAAAAATCATGACGTTAAAAGAAGTTTTCAATCAAAATATTTTAAATCAACCAATTGATTTTTTGACAATCGATTGTGAAGGATTTGATTTTAATGTACTGAAAAGCAACGATTGGAATAAGTACAGACCCAAAGTTGTCTGCATAGAAACACATGAAAAATTGCAAAATGATTTGGTTTCAGAATCCGCAATCTTTATGAATCAGATAGGCTATACTTTAAAAGGTAAAACGATGCAAGGAGAACATGTAGGAAGTTTGTTGTTTATGGAATAAAAAATGAAGACGATTTTAAAAAATGAATTCAGGCTGTTAAGAACTTATCCTGCAAATTATTCAGCAACGGATAGCCAACATTTCATGGAAGACTTTGATGTGAACATAAAAGAGAATCATGTTCGTATTTATAAAAAGGCTTCAATAGTACAATTGTATTTATTTAATGGACTTTGTTTACAAAAAGAATATTGTCTAACCAGAAAGGCATCATCAAACAAAAAACTCAAAGCGTATATAAAATGCTTGATTTTTAAAAAGAGAAAAATCAATGAAGGTCTTTGGGTTTTAGATCAGTGGAGTTCCGGATATTTCCATTGGTTTACGGAAGTTTTGCCACGCATAATATCAGGAAAGGAAATAAACAAAGACGTTAAGGTATTATTGCCTTTACATTTTAAACAGTATGATTTTGTGTTGGAAAGTCTTAGGGCTTTGAAGACAGAAGCTGCATTTTATGATATCAATCGAAAGATTGTTGTAAATAAATTATTTGCTCCTTCACATTTAAAACCGGCACAATTCGACCCAGAGTATATTCTGCAAGTACGAGATGCATTTCATTCTAATATATCTAAAGATTCCCCGCAAAAAAAAATTTACATCAGTAGAATAAAAGCAAATAGAAGAAAGATTTTAAATGAGGATGAACTGAACAACATGTTAAGCGCTTTAGGATTTATAACAGTTTATATGGAAGAACTTTCTTTCTCTAATCAAAAGGATTTAATGAATGAAACAAAAATATTAATTAGTAATCACGGAGCTGGATTAACCAACATGCTTTTCATGAAAGAAGGTTCTTTAGTAATAGAATTAAAAGCAGATGCTTTAGATATCAATAACTGTTTTTTTAATCTTGCAAAAGCTTTGAATCATCAATACTATTATACAATTAATCCAGGAGATTCAAAGGAAATCCAAAAAGCCAATATCAATGTCGATCTAATAAAATTGCAAGGATTGTTGACCGCTATTTATTAAATGCCTGTATTTTTTTCCATAATCATACCTTGTTATAATCAGGCACATTTTTTACCTGATTGTTTGGAATCCTTGTTGGCTCAGCAATACCAACATTGGGAAGCAATTGTGGTAAATGACGGCTCAATGGATGATACAAATCAGGTTGCATCAGTTTTTCAGGAAAGAGACCCAAGAATAAAATTGATAAACAAACAAAACGGAGGACTTTCATCAGCCAGAAATGAAGGAATTAAACAATCATCGGGCAAACGATTTATATTTTTGGACGCGGATGATTTTTTAAACAACACATGTTTAGCTCAGCTTTCAACAAATATAAATATTGTAAATGATGACGTATTGATACAATATGGTTATACATATATTTCAGAAAAAAAAGACAAAGAACTTCAAACAGTTATTCCTTCGCAGAGAAATCAATTAATACCTGATATTTTTTCTAACATTCTTGCACCATGTCATAGTATTTGCATCAGTAAAATACTTATTGATGCAGCCGGACCTTTCGATGAAAATTTGAAAAGTTTGGAAGATTGGGATTTTTGGTTAAGGGTTGCAAAATCAGGTGCAATACATACAGTGATACCAAAAGCACTTGTCTATTACAGGTATGTAAAAAATAGTATGAGTAGAAATCCCTTTACAATGTATGAGTCATTTAAAATAGTTGCTAACAGAGCGCTTTTGAAGGATTCAAGAATTACCGTATTGTCATCTTTTAATAAAGAGTATAAACATGACATGTTCCCTTTTTTACAAAGAGCTTTAATGAGTGTTTTGGGAGTAGCTATCATGCAAAATAAAATAGAAGAATCTATTAGATTTTTCAACATGGAGTCAAAAAAAGAAAAGAATCAAATTGTCCCATCAGACTTTGAACCGATGTGTTCATATTTGAGCTTTCGATATTGGTATGAAAGGGAAGACATTGAAATTGTATTTTCTGATTTTTATCCAAAATTTGAATTGTTCTTTAATAGTTTGGGATATGACAAACAATTTGTTCAGAAGGCTTGCTATAATATTTTCAAACGACATTTGTTTTTCAGAAATATATATAAATATGGCAAGCAAATAGGATCTGCTGTAAATTATTTTATAAGAAAAAAAGCTGCCATTTTATAAGTTGGCTCTTCCAAACGGAATATCTATAGTAATATGCACCTATAACGGAGCAAAAAGATTGCGTCCTACTTTGTTATCAATTTTCTCACAACAAACAACTGTAGAAATTCCATGGGAATTAATTATTGTTGACAATGCTTCTACTGATGATACCGCAGAATTTTGCAGAAACATGATTGAAAGCAATTCGTTTGAAAACAAATCCAAAATTGTTTTTGAATCAAGACAAGGTTGTAATCATGCAAGATTAAAAGGGTTACAGGAAGTGCAATACAAATGGTTGTTGTTTTGTGACGATGACAATCATTTATATCCTGATTATTTAGAAAAGGCATGGTCTATTTTAAATGACAACGAAACTATTGGAGTTTTGGGTGGACAAGGTATTCCATTATTTGAAGATCAAAAGCCCGACTGGTTTGATAAGTATTCAAAATCTTTTGCGGTAGGATCACAATCAAAAAAAGAGGGAAAAATATCAATTCATTCAAAAAGTCAGTTGTATAGTGCCGGTAGTTTTTTTAGAAAAGAAGTTTTGATTAAGTATTATGACAATAATTACTCCACCATTATGGTTGGTCCCAATGGAAAGGAATTAACAAGAGGAGAAGATACAGAATGGTGCTTGATGATACAATTAGCTGATTTTGATTTATGGTATAGTAGTGAATTGAAGTTTTATCATTACATGAGCAAAGAAAGAATGACCTGGGAATATTATTTGAAATTGAAAACAGGGATTGCCTCAGGTGAATCAAGACTTTTTCCTTACTATTTATTTTTAAAATCAAATAAACCAAGTTACACAAAATTTCTATTTCGCTATACACAGTCTTTGCTTTATCACAATTTCATTTGGCTCCAATTCAAAATAAGAAGTTTAATAAAACCATCAAGATATAGTCTCGATGAGTTGTCGATTGGAAAAAAAATAAACAAAGCAAAAGCCACAGCATTTAATAAGGATTTTATAAACGCACTTCTGCAGTTTAAAAGCATAAAAAAAATTATGCAGAGTATATGATAAACATTCGAAAGACATTCAAAGAGATATTCAACAACAAAATTGATGCATTGGGATTGTCTGTATTTAGGTTACTATATGCATTAGTAATGCTTTGTGAAACTTCTCAAATATTCAGATTCAGACATGTTATATATGACAAAGACCCCTTTGTAAGTATTGGCGAAATCGACGTTACTTTTATTTTCTTTTTTTGGTTCATTGTCTTAGGGATGTTGATGTTAGGTCTTTTCACAAGATTTTCAACCATACTGAACTACCTATTTGGTGTTATCATATTTAGTTCCGCTAATACTTTTGAATATCACATATTTTATATTTACGTAGGTATAAATTTTTTAATAATGTTTATCCCGCTTTCCAGGGTATTTTCGGTTGACAGTTTAATTCAAAAAATAAAATATTCCAATATTGGATTTCAGTACAAGCCGAATAGAAAAGTACTCGAAATTAATTATCTCGTCCTTATTTTTTCTGCTATAGCAATTGTTTACTTTGATTCCATTTTTCAAAAACTATCCAGTCCAATGTGGCGAAGCGGTTTGGGTTTGTGGCTGCCCTCCAGTTTACCTATGGTTACTTGGAACAACACCAGTGTTTTTTTAAATCAGGAAATATTCATGAAATTTCTGGGTTATTTTGTTTTAGTATTTGAGGGAATGTTTATTTTTTTATTTTGGTTTCGAAAATTAAGAATTCCCCTAATGCTAATTGGAATATTTTTTCATATTGGAATACTAATTATATACCCTATACCATGGTTTGCGCTAAGTTTAATTGTAGTTTACTTGTTAATGTTACCGGAAAGTTTTTGGACAAAAATCTCTACAACATTTAAATTCAAACAACCACACTTTTCATTTTATTATGATTCCGAATGTCCATTATGCAATAAGGTGATTGTTGCAATAAAGCATTTTGATTTATTTAACAATGTGAGCTGTCTTTCGGTTCAGCAATTTTCTGAAAAAGAAAAAGCACTGAATAATATTTCAGCAGAACAATTATTGATAAATATTCATGGAGTGAACAGAAAAGGAACAGTATTTGTTGGTTATTATGCCTATGTTCAGCTCTTTAAATATTTAATATACACGTATCCTCTTTCGATGTTAATGTCTGTTCCTGGGGTTTCATTTTTAGGTAAAAAAACATATCAAAAAATTACTGGTAAAAGAATAACTCAAAGATGTACAATTCAAAGCTGCCCTTTACCATCATATCGATTGCCCTTTTCAGAAAACGACGATTTATTAATAAAGGGATGGAATAGGCATAACCTGTCAAAGAACTTTTGGAAATGGGTAATGATGTTTTTATTTTTAAGTCAATGCATGTTAATATGGATTTCCCCACCAGTAATTAGAAGGCTTCCGGATAATTTTTATCTTAATAAAATTCCCATTTATTTATACAATAATACCAAAGATGTATTAAGGGGATATTTTGGATGTACGTATCATCCTGTTTTTTTAGAATCCCATTTTAAGGATTTTAATCATACCCTTAAAATAACCTATTTACAAAACAACAAAGAAAAATTAGTTCCATTGCTAGACTCCAACGGAATGCCTGATGCGTATTTAACAGGTACAACATGGAGAAACTACTCCTTTAATGTTATTTCGCCATTGTTATGCAGATCTGTTCTCGAACCCGGATTAAGCCCATATTTAAAATATTTTCTTTCACAAAACAAATTTATAAATCAAAAAAATGAATTTTTGATTTATATTAAAGAATATAAATCACCCCAAAAATGGGAAAAAGATTTTTCAAATAAACAAATCTCCCAACCATGGAAATTAGCCGGTAGATGTTTCGTTAGTTCCAATGAAGTTTATTTTGAATGGAGTGTATATATGAAAGATCTATTTAAAAAAGAAATAAACACTAGTCATTGGCTCAACTAGAAATTTTACCTTATTAATATTCATTTTGACATTTAACTTTAATAATTGAACAAACTGATTTTTAAAAAAATATTGAATCAAGAGACAGACGCTCTCGGCTTATCTGTATTTAGAATATTATATTCATTAGTATTACTTGTTGAAATTTCAAGATTGTTCAAATTCAGACACTTGATTTATGACAACATACCCTTTCAATATATCGGGGAAATTGACACCACATTCATATTCATATTCTGGTTCATTGTTTTAGGCTTATTGTTATTGGGATTGTACACAAGAACTGCCACCATATTAAATTATATATTTGGTGTGATCATTTTCAGTTCCGCTAAAATGGTCTCCTATCATGTATACTACTTATACGTTACGGTGAATTTTTTATTCATGTTTATGCCCGTATCAAGGGTGTTGTCATTCGATAGCTTATTAAAAAAGTTAAAATACAGCAGCATAAATAAATTTTATGATATAGATAGAAAAATTCTGGAGATTAATTATTTTTTTCCCGTATTTGCCTGTATCGGTTTGGTTTATTTTGATTCTATTTTTCAAAAACTAAATAGTCCAATGTGGTTAGATGGTTTGGGAATGTGGCTTCCTTCTAGTTTACCGATGATGACATGGAACGATGTAAGTTTTATTTTGAATAATGAATGGCTGATGAAGTTCTTAGGATATTTTGTCATTGTATTTGAAGGAGCATTTATTTTTTTGTGTTGGTTTAAAATATGGAGAGTTCCATTAATGATTATTGGAATTCTATTTCACATCGGCATACTTTACATTTATCCTATTCCTTTATTTGCTATTTCCGTGATGGCTATTTATTTATTGTTGTTACCGGAAAAATTTTGGCTTAAACTGGGAAAATTAATAAAGGGGAACATAAAAACGTATAAGTTTTACTATGATGCAGAGTGCCCGCTTTGTATTAAAACAGTCGTGTTCATTAGGCACCTAGATATATTTAAAAAAATCGACTGTATAACTGTACAAGGCAATGCAATGGAAGACCCGTTATTAAAAAAATACAGCGAAAATGAATTATTGATCAATATTCATGGAGTAACTAAAAAAGGAAAAGTTTTTGTTGGGTATGATGCCTACATTGAACTCCTTAAAAAATTATTCTTTACCTACCCTGTTGCATTATTGATGATGTTGCCGGGAGTTTCATTAATTGGAAAAAAATTATACAGACATATCGCAGGAAATAGGCTAAATCAAAGGTGTACAGAAGAATCCTGTATTATTCCTGTATATACTCCACCTCCTCATGAAACAGACGATTATTTAATTTCAGGCTGGAATCAGCTTAGCGTATCCAAATCATTTTGGAAATGCATGTTTTTTCTTTTTATCATTGGGCAGATACTTGTTATTTGGGTATCACCTTTAGTCCAAAGAAGGACTTCAATGTTACAATCAGTTAATCGATTCGCGCTCAGCGGTTACTATAATACAAAATATATTTTCAAAAGATATTTTGGAGTGACTAATCACACGGTATTTTTAAACGATCATTTTGATAAAAACAATCGCATTTTTAAAGTCACTTGTTTATATAACAATAAAGAAATAACACTTCCAATCATTAGAAATAATGGCATGTCGGGTTGTTACAATATAGGCCCCCTTTGGTGCTATTATACTTTTTTTACAGCATTTGATGTAACAAAACAGCAATCCAATTATTATACGTTTGAAGAAAGAGTGATTCCATTTTTAAAATATTTCGGTAAAGAAAATAACATCAATTTATCTGACGTTTGTTTTAATATATATATTAAAGAGATTGAAATCCCCAAAAAATGGGAAAAGGATTTTTTGAAAAAACAAATAGAGAAGCCATGGAAATTAACAGGAACCTGTAAGATGGAAAAAAATAAATTTTCATTTCATTGGTTGAATTTTAAATGATGAAGTTCTTTCAAAAAATAAAATCCAAATGCAATAGCGTATTTAACAATAAAGTTGATGCACTGGGCTTGGCAGTATTCAGAATTTTATATGCAGTGGTTTTGTTTTGCGAAATATCACAATTATATAAGTTCAGGCATATTATTTACGATAAGAATCCATTTGTAACGGTTGGGGAAATAGATGTCACATTTCTCTTTTTCTTTTGGTTTTTAATATTGGGATTGATAATGATTGGTCTCTTTACCCGAATTGCACTGACATTAAACTACATCTTTGGTGTGATTATCTTCAGTTCAGCAAATTATTATGAGTATCATATTTTTTACATTTATGTTACTGTCAATTTTTTATTACTTTTTATTCCAGTTTCTAGGGTTTTTTCTTTAGATTGTTTGATTAAAAAAATTAAATATTCTGAAATAGGTCATGAGTATAAAATAGATAGAATGGTGTTGGAAATAAACTATATGATTCTTGTATTTGCAGGAATCGCATTGGTTTATTTCGATTCAATTTTTCTTAAGTTGTCAAGTCCTTTATGGCTAAATGGATTGGGAATGTGGCTCCCTGCAAGCTTACCTATGGTTGTTTGGAATGATACGAGTATTATTTTGAATCAAGAGTTTTTAATAAAGTTTTTAGGGTATTTTGTAATCGTTTTTGAAGGGTTATTCATTTTTCTTTTTTGGATTAAAGGGCTAAAAGTCCCTTTAATGATCATTGGAATACTATTCCACATAGGAATTTTTATTATTTATCCTATTCCCTGGTTTGCATTGACTTTCATTTCCTTGTATTTATTATTGTTGCCTGAAAAATATTGGAAAGGAATATCAAATTTATTTAAGAGTAAATCTCCCACTTTTTCAATTTATTATGATTTAGGAAGTCCGTTACATAATAAACTTGTAATAGTTGTAAAACACATGGACTTGTTTAATAAAATACTTTTCCTACCTGTTCAGAAAATTACGAGGATGAAAGCATCGCTAAAAGACATAACGGAAAAAGAACTTTTAATGAAGGTTCATGGAGTAAGTAGGGCAGAAAAAGTTTTTGTTGGCTATGAGGTTTACGTTCAACTATTAATTCATTTAATATATACAATCCCCATTGCCGTATTAATGATGTTGCCTGGAATTTCTATTTTAAGTAAGAAGCTTTATTGTCAAATTTCAAAGCGCAAATTAAAAGGAGTGATTTATAATGAAAGTATTGAAAAAAAATATTTATTCAAAAAAGCAAAAACAAAATTAGTCTTAACGCGATTGAGTAAAGAAAATATAACAATCTTTTTTTGGAAGACAATAATAACAGTGTTCTTCTTTTGTCAGTGTCTAGTAATTTGGACAACACCATTAATACAGTCAAGAATTTCTAAAAACAATTCCATTGATCAAATTGTACATTTGATATATTATAGAACAAAATTTATTACAAAAAAATATTTAGGTGTGATGAGACATACCGTTTTTTTAAATGAGCATTTTTACAATTACACGCATATTTATAAGGTCACATGTTTAAATAAAATAAATGAAGAGATTTTGGTTCCAATAGTTGACAACAAAGGAATGCCTGCAAAATATATCAGTGGCCCAACCTGGAGAGACTATGCTTTTGGAATTTCATATTCAATGTTTGAATTTCAAACAAATAAAAAAAATTTAGAAAAAGGGTTGATTTCATATTTAAATTATTTTATAAAAGATGAAAAAATAAGAGAAAACAATCTGATGTTCAAGCTGTATGTTAAAGACATTGATAAACCCCGCACATGGGAAAAAGACTTCTTGCGTAAGCAAATTAAAAAACCATGGCATGAAGCAGGTTTATGTAAAATAGAAAATGGGCAAGTAAATTATTATTGGAATAAAAAAATGGATTCTGTTTTTAACAATATCAGATAGCAAAGAATGTTAATTGCAATTACAGGTATTTCTGGTTTTTTAGGTTCTAAAGCAGTTGAAAGTCTTGCTACTAAATATGACATTGTGGGAATCAGTCATTCTATTTCCAATCACCCCAACATACCTGTATACTCTTTTCAACATCTTGAACAAGCTAAATCAACTCCCGATGTTGTTCTTCATTGTCATGCAGCTGTTTCATCTGGAATAAATAGTGTTGACAAAGAAACATTGTTTGAAGCAAATGTTGTTGCAACAGAAAAAATAATAAATGCTTTTCCAAAAGCCAAACATATATATATATCAACCGCTTCCGTTTATGAACAAAGCGATGAAATAAAAATAGAAAGTTCAAATGTAGCACCAGCTTCAGATTATGCTGCTTCAAAATTGCAGGCTGAGAATCTAGTTTTGAAAACAGACAAAGCTGTTGTTGTTAGATTATCTTCATTATATGGCATAGGAATGAAAGAAAATACGATTATACCTAATTATATTAATCAAGCAATAAACGATCAAAAGATTGAGGTTTGGGGTAATGGAAACAGAAAGCAAAATTATATTCATGTAAGTGATGTTGTAAACCTTATTGATAATATTGTTCACAGAGACATTTGGGATAAAAAAATATACTTAGGTGTTTCTGATAAAGAACATAGTAATGTGGAATTAGCGCAAAAGATATCCAATTTTACAAATGCCGAAATTAATTTTGTAAACTCCGATTCGTCTTTATCAAATCATTTTGACAATCGTTTTACAAGAAATGAATTAAATTGGTATCCGAAAGCCGACCTTTCGTTGGAGTTAAAAAAAATTATTCAATGGAAACAAAGACAGTCTTAGTAACCGGTATTGGCGGCAACGTTGGTCAGGGTGTATTAAGAAACATAGCTTCTTTAAATAAGAACATCAGAATTGTGGGCATTGATATTGCAAGCTTTACGGCTGGGAATCACTTGTGTGATGTAACCTATAAAGTTCCGTACGCGTATGATAGTTTGTATATTCCAGCCATACAAGAAATTGTCACAAAAGAGAAAGTTGATTTAATAATTCCTACAACCGACTACGAGGTTTATTATTTATCATTGAATAAGTCTACAATTGGAACAGGTATAGCCGCCAGTGATGCAGATACTGCAAAAATATACTTAGATAAATATCTCACATTTTTACATCATTGTGAAAAAGACATTCCATTTGCTAAATCTTGGCTTCCTAAAGATTATGACGGATCTTGCGAAGAGATTATTCTTAAACCTCGTGAAGGTAGAGGATCAAGAGGTATTCAAAAAAACCCACCTTCCCCAGCAAATTATAGCGACGAGTTTATGATACAGCCTTTGCATAAAGGGAAAGAAATCACTACTGCTTTTTATGTAAAAAAGAATGGAGCGTTTCACGGAATGTTTACCATGGAAAGAGAACTAAGTAATGGAGCTACTTCAAAATCCATTGTAACTAAAAAATATGACAACGAAATAATGCTCATTGTCGAAAAAATGATTGCAGCAGGAGGCCTTGCAGGAAGCATTAATTTGCAATGTATTGTGGATGAAAATGAACAAATTATTCCATTTGAAGTGAATTGCAGAATTTCAGGAACTAATTCAATCAGACACAATCTTGGGTTTCAGGATGTGAAATATACTGTGCAGGAATATTTATACAATGAAGAACCGGATGAAGTAAAAACGATCAATGGTATAGCTGTCAGACTTCTGTATGATGTGATTTATCCCGGCGCAACAAATGAAACTGAGTTAAATAACAATTCGAGCAGTTTCATTGTTTATTAGTATTTAAAAAGTCTAATCATGCAGCCTAAATATATTTTATTTGATGTGGCAGGTACATTGTTACATAAACCTGCAGTTTTTACTTCTATTCAAAAAGTACTACAACAAAATGGATTTGATTTTGAAGAGAAAAAAATTAAAGCCCAACACAAAATATTATCAGAGTGTTATATTTTTCCAGATCAAACAGATGTGACATTTTATCAAAAGTTTAATAGCGATTTATTATTTTCTCTTGGAGTCATCCCAAACGAAAAATTACTAAATCAAATTTTTGATGCATGCACCTACTTGCCCTGGGAAAAATTTTCTGATACTCATTACTTAAATGAAACTAAAATACCGGCTGGAATTATTTCTAACTTTAATTCTACGCTCAAAGAAAAATTAAAAACATTTTTTGATGTGGAATTTAAAGATATTTTTGTTTCGGAAGAATTGGGGGTTGCTAAGCCTGATAAATTATTTTATCAAAAAGCAATTGAAAAAATAGATATTAACCCTGCAGAAATAATTTATGTGGGAGATTCTTTGAAGCTGGATATTAAACCTGCGCAGGAGCTTGGATTGAATGCGATTTTGATTGACAGGGAAGAATATTATCCTGCATTTGAAAACAGAATTAAATCATTAAACGAATTAAATAATTATTTGTGTTAAAAAAGAAACTATCCTTAGCTGTACCGGTTTATTATGAGCAGGAAGTCATCTTGCAATTTTTAATTGAAACAAAGGAAGTGCTAGATTCTTTAAATATAGAGTATGAGTATGTTTTTGTGGATGATGGTAGTAAAGACCATACGGTACAAATTATAAAAGAAGCGGCTAAAACAAACGATAAAATCAAGTTGCTAGTACTTTCTTATAACCACGGAAAGGCATTTGCCGCAACAGCCGCATTTACTTATGCCACAGGAGATTATATTTTATATATGGACCCAGACTTACAAGATCCGCCTAAGGAAATACCTAGATTTCTGGAAACAATTGAAAAAGGGTATGATTTGGTGTGGGGTATCAGAATAGAAAAAAAAGACTCATTTATCAACCGATTATATTCAAAAATTTTCTGGGGAACACTAAATAAATATACAGGTCTTGCAATTCCAAAAGGAATTGCAGTTATGAGAATGTTTACGAAATCATTTGCAGAAAATTTATTGGCTTATAAAGAAACAAACCGATTTGTAGAAGGCTTGTTTATGAAAGTGGGAATGAATTATACAACAATAGAAATAGAACAGCGAGAAAGATTTGCAGGAACCACTAAGTTTAATTTCAAAAAGAAGATGCAGTTGGCATTTGATGCTATTTTTGATTTTTCAGAATTGCCTTTGAAATTTGCAGTAAGATTGGGGTTTATATTTATACTTGCTGGAATAGCTAGTTTAATATTGCTCGCAATTGAAAAAGTATTTTTTATTGAATATCAAACAGGTTGGACATCTACCATTTCATTGATTATAATTGGTATTGGAGTACAGCTCTTTTTTCTTGGAATCGTTTCATTATACATCGGAAGGATTTATAAAGAATCCAAAAACAGACCTTTGTTTTCTGTAAAAGAGTATATCAACATAAATAAGGAAAAAAAACAGTGAAAACATTAGCTATATTAGGTTCAGCAGATCTTGGGCAGCAAATTGCACATTATGCCGTTTCTGACAACCATTATGATAAAATAATTTTCTTTGATGATTTTAACTCAGAAAAAAATATACATGGGTTTCAGATAATTGGTGGTAGTGACACAATTCTCTCTTCCTTCAATGACGGTCTTTTTCATGAATTGATAATAGCCATCGGATATAAACACTTGAATAAAAAAAAGGAGGTCTATGAGTATTTTATTCAACACAACATTCCTTTCGGTAAAATAATCCATTCATCAGCTTGGGTGGATAAGAGCGCGAATATTGAACAGGGGTCGGTTGTATATCCAGGATGTATAATTGATTCAAAAGCAATAATATCTGCTAACTCCATTTTAAATGTGGGATGTACAATAGCACACGACACAATTATTGGAAGAAATTCTTTTTTGTCTCCTAGAGTAGCTATTGCAGGTTTTGTAAAAGTAGGAGAACAGTGTGTCATCGGAATAAATTCCACATTGATAGACAATATCGAAATTGCAGATAGAACACAAATTGGAGCCGGCACTGTTGTAATTAGTAGTATAACTTCATCGGGTCTTTATGTAGGAAATCCACATAGATTTATCAGGTAGTGACAGACAAAAAGCCAAAAATATATTTTAATGGGTTGGATGGTTTGAGGGCAATAGCTGCTTTTGCCGTTGTATTTCATCATATTGAGTTTTATAAATACAGAGATGGCATTACTAGTTTATTTGACTTTCGCTACCTTAGATTTTTTATTTTTCACTTGGGTGAAAATGGTGTTTTTCTTTTTTTTGTGCTCAGCGGATTTTTAATTACCTATTTGCTTTTTGATGAGAAAGATTGGTATAAGGACATTTCACTTAAAAAATTCTACCTAAGAAGAATTTACAGAATATGGCCATTGTATTTTTTAATTGTAATCGTTTCATTTTGGTTGTTACCTTTCATGACGAAACATATAGATATTTTCAGCGCATCTCCTTATTATTTCTCTCAAGTAATAGATGAAACAAATTATTCAGGAAAGAGTTTTATACTTTTTATTAGTTTTCTTCCCAATGTGGCCCTGTTGGTGTATAATAAATTTATTGTGGGTTGTTCTCAATTATGGTCTGTTGGAATAGAAGAACAGTTTTATCTTTTCTGGCCATTGCTCATTATTATATTTAGCAAAAAAAAAATTATAGGAGTATTCTTAATTATCATTTTGTTTTTTGGTTTTACCAATTATTCTGTTAATCCGCTTCTAAAAATAATAAACAAGACCTTTCCATTTCAATATATGGCCATTGGCTCATTGGGAGCAGTTATTTATAAATATCATAAAGAAAAGGTTATTAATATCCTTCAAAAAAAATTGTTTTATTATTTAATTTTAATAGCAATATTTTTATTACTATTTTTTGAGATTACAAATCACTTCTATCAGAACTTACTATTATCCTTTTTGTTTTTGTCATTAATATTAATAACCATTAATAGTAACTTTAGGCTACTTAACCATTCATTAATTGTTTATTTAGGAAAGGTTTCGTATGGTATATATATGTATCATTTTTTGGCGATGTATTTTATCATTCCGGCTGCTAATAAATATCTTTTAGAAAACTTGTATTTATACAATCTGGTCATATATTTCATTGTTTTTTTATTAACCAGTATACTTAGTCATTTTTCTTTTAAATATTTTGAAACATTTTTTTTGAGAATGAAAGAAAAGAAGTTTATTCGTTGAATTATTTTTAATTAAAGATTAATACCCGTAAAATTGATTGCAAAAAATAAAAAGACATATTTTTCGGGCCTCAATGAAATAAGGGGTATTGCTGCAATTGTAGTGTTGATACAACATATTGAACAATTCAAGAGCAAAGAAAATGTTGCGAATATTTTTGACAAAAGAATTACTGCATTTCTTTTTTGCAACATGGGGTTTTACGCTGTTATGCTTTTTTTTATTTTAAGCGGATTTTTGATCACTCATTTACTTTTAGAAGAAAAAGAGCATAATGGGAAGATAAACTATTTCAAATTTTGTATGAGAAGAGTATTGAGAATTTGGCCTTTGTATTATTTAATTCTAATAACTGCATTTATAATAATGCCTTCATTAAATAATACAGTTGACTTGTTTAAATACAATACATTTTATCATAATGAAATACTAGTTACTAATTACGCTAATTTAAATACGATACTTTTATATATTTTATTCCTTCCAAATGTTTTACTGTTTTGGCATCATAAGATTATAATTGGTGCATCTCATTTATGGTCAATTGGCTTGGAAGAACAATTTTATACAGTTTGGCCGCTTTTCATCATATTCATAAATAAAAAGAAAATCGGTTACTTTTTCTCAACAATGGTTTTGCTTTATATTTTTGTTTCATTGACTCAAAATAAAATCACAGATAAATTTGAAACAGCTTTTATTTTTCAATACCTGGTCATAGGATCTGCAGGTGCGTATTTTTATCATAAACATAAAAAAACAATAACTAGGTATTCTGCCTTACCCCAAATTTATATATTGATTTGCGGAGCTATTTCGTTGTTAATGTATAAACCTTTTTTTTCTATACCTGTTCAATTTTACCTTCTCAGTTTTTTATTTCTTTTTTTTCTATACTTTACAATTGATAATAATAATTCATTAGCGGTTAGAAACAATTTTTTGTCAAAATTTGGAATAATTTCTTATGGAGTTTATTTGTATCATCCGTTAATTATGTTTTTAGTATTTCCGATTGCGGCAAAACACTTTAGTAACAATATGTTTTTGTATAATCTCTTTGTTTATTGTGCAGTATTCATTTTATCTTTTATAGTAAGCCATTATTCATATAAATATTTCGAATCTTATTTTTTAAGAATAAAAGAAAAGAAATTTAATTAACAATGATACCATTCAACAAACCTTATTTAACAGGACAAGAAACTCATTACATTGAAGATGCCGTAAAAACAGGAAAAATATCCGGCAATGGGAAATATACTAAAATGTGTCAGGATTTTTTTGAGCAGCAATATGGATTCAAAAAATGTTTACTTACAACTTCGTGTACTGATGCACTTGAAATGTGTGCTATACTTGCAGATATACAACCCGGAGATGAAGTGATCATTCCGAGTTATACGTTTGTTTCAACTGCAATCGCCTTTATAAGGCAAGGTGCAAAGGTTGTGTTTGCTGATTCTTACTATGACAATCCTAATATAGATGTAGGGAAAATAGAAAGCTTGATTACGCCGAAAACCAAAGCCATTGTACCTGTTCATTATGCAGGCGTTGCCTGTGATATGGATGCTATTATGTCTTTAGCCAATAAATATAATTTGCTAGTGATTGAAGACGCCGCTCAGGCAATTGACAGTTTTCATGTAAACAAAGACGGAAAAAAAAGAGCTTTGGGAAGCATAGGTCATTTATCTGCATTTTCTTTTCATGAAACTAAAAATATTATCGCAGGTGAAGGAGGAATGTTGGTAGTCAATGACGAAAGATTTGTTCATCGTGCTGAAATAATTTGGGAGAAAGGAACGAATAGAGCAGAGTTTTTCAGAGGCGAGGTTAATAAATATGGATGGGTAGATACAGGATCCTCCTTTTTGCCTTCTGAAGTTATTGCAGCATTTTTATGGGCACAAATAGAAAACATTAAGGATATTCAAAATAAAAGAAATGAAATTTGGGACACTTATTATGATGAATTAAGTAAGTTAAAAATTCCATCTATTTCATTGCCTGTAATTCCATCTTACGCCACTAATAATGCTCACATGTTTTACTTGGTGCTGCAAAATATTGATCAAAGAACGAAATTAATCAATCATTTAAAAAACAAAGATATCCATCCCGTTTTTCATTATCTTTCTTTGCATAGCAGTGAATTCTATAAAAATAAACATGATGGAAGAGCTCTTGCTAATTCCGACAAATTTTCAAACTGCCTAGTTCGTTTACCCTTTTATTACGAGTTGGACATTGTAGAAGTAAAACAGATTCTTAATTCGATCAGTGAGTTATAAAAATCAACTTTATTGTTGAAAATGGAACTTTCACAGAAATATACAAAAGTCAGACCCCTATTTTATTTTTTAATAATTGCTTATGTTGCAATTATTTCGATTTTGATTTATAAATCAGGGCTGCTGTATTTTACGGATACTGTTTCTTATCTGGAAATGGCCAATAGAATTAATAAAGGAGAATTCCCCCATTCAAGTTCTTTTTCGCCGGGATTTCCATTTTTAGTTTTTTTGATTTCGAAAACGCTATCCGTCAGTGCTTCAACAAGTCTTTATGTAATTAATATTATATTGACATTAGCCTCATCATACATACTCTATTATATCATCAGAGCTTGTAAGCAAAAATCCGAAACCAATTTTCATGAAAGTGTATTAATGACTTTTGTTTTGATGATCAATTGGTTGCTTATAAAAATAGTTTTAACTGCTCATGCCGATATATTATTCTTTTTCTTTTTGAATGTATATTTTTTGTTGTTGATTAAATGGATTAAAACCTTTGATACGAAATGGTTGATTGCTACTGCAGTAATTGCCGCATTATCTGTATGGGTGAAATACAATTCAATCATACTCGTACCCTTTCTCTTGATAGTTAGCTTGGTATATGGAAGAAGAAAAATCAATTATTTTATTTTACTCTTACCAGTCATATTTGTAGTTGTCAGTTTTTATTTATTTAAAGTAGTAAATGGTACAGTCATAGAACACTTCCAAGGCGATTCGTTTATTACCAAAATAGAGAAATCATTTACTAATTTAAATTTATTTTATACTAATTTATCTTCTTCGGGTAGGGTATATTTTAGTTCAGTATTTTCAAAGTCCATTGAATTGTTAATTCCGCATTACATCGGTATTGTTTTTATGATTCTAGTTATATCCTTACTCATTAAAACATTTATTTTTGGAAATGGAATAAATAGAATTGAAAACATCTTTTTATTATTCAGTCTATATTATTGGTTTTGTTTTTTTTCACTATGTCAATATACTGAATGGGAAGAATTGAATTCGCGCACACTTTTTCCTTCGATTCTAAGTTTTCTTTTATGGATTATTCTTTCATATAAAAACGTCCCAAAGCGCTCGATTAAATTAATGAATGCATCGGCAATATTGAGTATATGCTATTCATTTATTTATGTTTTTATATTAATCTACTCAGATAAAAGTAAGTTTATCAATTATCTTATTGAATTTGAAAAAAAACCAGTAGTTGTACAGTTAAAAGAAATTCAATTTGACAATAATGTAGAGTATAGAATTTACTCAAACGAGTCGAGAAATCTTTCTTATGCGATGAATTTTACAAAAATCAATGAAATACCTTCAAAAAGAGTTTTTACAAAAGGCAAATTCAGAGAAAAAAACGAAATTGAGTACGAGAAATTGCATGCTGATTTTTGTGAAGAGTTTAAAAAAAACAATACAGCCATTTTGATTTTTAATAATCCGTTGGATAAACCTATCGATAGTGCCCTTGTTTTTAATGCAAGTAATATTTACAGGTTTAAAAATGATGTTTTAATTGTCCATTCAACCAAGTAAATAATTATCGTCAAAAATGAGGTTGTAATTCTATAGAACCTTTAATCTTTATCCTAAAGACAAAATTAATTCATGCCGTATTTAAGTATTATTATTCCTACCTATAACAGAGCAACGTATCTTAAATCCACACTTATTTTAATTTTAGAACAATCTTTTCAAGATTTTGAAGTTGTTATTGTAGATGATGGATCTGAAGACAATACATCGGATATCGTATCAAGTTTTGAGGATAAAAGAATCAAGTATTATTTTCAACAAAATCAAGGGGTTAGTGTAGCAAGAAATACCGGAGCTAATTTTGCAACTTCTAATTACCTGGTTTTTCTTGATAGCGATGATTCTTTTGAACAAAAATGGCTGACTGATTTTATTAAAGTGATTACTGACAATGACTATGATTTGATATGTTGTGGTGTAAGAGTAATGAAAAGAAATATCTCGAAAGATAAAACATTAAATGATGAAATTATTTCTGCTAAAGAAATTTACAAGAGATTATTAGCGGGAGCATTTGCAATTAAAAAAGATTTTTTTATTAATATCGGACAATATGATTGCAATATGCGCTTTGGAGAGAACACTGAATTAAGCATACGTATTCAAGCTAATCCAATAAATGTCGGTTTTATTGATTCTACTAATTTAATTTATTTTCCAACTGCTGATGGAGGTGGACGAAATCTAAAAAACAGAGCAGAATCCAATATTTACTGTTTGAATAAACATAAAGAGTGGTTTGAAAATCACAAAAGAGTTAAAAGAATGTATTTGCAAAGCACAGCCGTTGCACTATATAAGCTTTCTCATCTTAGTGATTCAAAGAAATATTTTTTAAAAGCATGGAAGAACAACCCAATGCATGTAAAAGGTTTTCTTAGATTGTTTATTTGTCATTTTCCGTTACTAGCCAAATTAATTTGGAAAAAAGAAGAGTCGGCTGTTTTAAAAAACCAACTATAGCACCTTTGATTAGTGTAATAATTCCGGTATACAACGCATCTGTGTATATTTCTGAAGCAGTTCAGTCTGCAGTTCATTTAACTGACGTAGGAGAAGTATTACTTATAGAAGACGGATCAAAGGACAATTCATTGGCTGTTTGTAAGCAATTAGTTGAAATTCATCATAAGGTAAAATTATTCATTCATCCGGATAACAAAAACCTAGGTGCTTCAGAAAGTCGTAATCTTGGAATCAAGAATGCCACTTATAATTTAATCGCTTTTTTAGATGCAGATGATGTTTATTGTAAAAACAGATTTACGTTAGCCATAAAAAAAATAAAATCCCAAATTGACATTGATGGTGTTTATTGTGCTGTTGGATATTTGGATGAACCCAATGGAAAAGTTTTTACACTAAGAAAAAAGCTACATCCTAAAATGCTATTTCATTATTTAATTAGAGGAACTTACGGGCATTTTCATACGAATGGTATTTTATTAAAAAAGACAATTTTTGAAAAGGCAGGATATTTCAACACTGACCTCACACTTCATCAAGATTCTGAATTGTGGTTAAGATTGGCGTTTTGTGGCAATCTAGTTGGAGGAGAACTGACACATCCTATGGCACTGATTAGAAGACATGCTGGAAATAGAATTTGGATTGGCCAAAGTACTGAAAGTAAATTGAAGAGTTATTATGCAACACTGAACTGGATTCGTAATAAAAACGCCGGAATAATTAATACTTTTTTATTGTTAAGAAAAATATCAAAACTTGAATCAAAAAAAGAAAACAGACTTTTTTTGACCACAATGTTAAAGAATCTCACTAGACGTATTTTCCCATAAATCCAATAATTTCCAATTAATGAAACCAACAACCTCCAATTACGCCGCATTTATCATGACATACCGACGGCCTGAAATATTGAATGACACTATAAATAAATTACTGAATCAAACAGCACCTCCAAACAAAATTCTTATTATTGATAATGATCCTCTCAAATCGGCCCAGACTATTGCAGAAAATAATATCCATAATAATGTAGAGTATTTTGCTACTGGTTATAATTCCGGGCCAGCTGGCGCTGCAAAAAAGGGACTCGAAAAATTGTCAGCTCAAGGGTTTTCATGGATTGCATGGATTGACGACGATAACCCACCAATATTTGATAATATTTTTGAGTCTTTACTTCAAATTGCTAACAGTGCTGAAAACCTTGGATGCGTTGGTACCGTAGGTCAGTTTTTCAACAGAAAAAATGGAATTATGAAAAGGGTATTAGATGAAGAATTGGATGGTGTAGGAAATATAGAAGTTGACAATATAGCAGGAGGAATGTGCAAATTAATCAACGCTAAAGTAATTGTAGAAAACAATATTTTACCGGATGAAAAATTGTTTTATGGTTTTGAGGAATTGGACTTCGATCTTCGTTTACAAAGTGCCGGATATCACCTATTGACAAATAAGGAACTATATAAAAAACACAGATTGTTTTATAATAGAATGAACTTACAAGTCAACAGAGGTAAAAGAAAAGAAATCAAATCTCTTTGGCGTGAATACTATTCCACAAGAAATATATTAATTGTTTTAAAAAAACAAAAACTATACAAAGCCATCATATTGACAATTGCACGATCTAACTTAAAAATATTTTTGGGATTCAGGTATGGAATAGTTTATGGATTTAAAAATGCTAAATTAATTTCTTTAGCATTATGGCATTTCTTAACGGCTAAAACAGGAAGTCTAAATGGTATTCATGAATAACATCAATTATTAAAAATGGATGTACTAATGACTGATATTATTTTAGTCACTTACAATAGGAGAGAAACACTTCAAAAAATAATTGAATCCGTAAGAAATTATAAATGGAAATACAATTCCTTTCTTATTGTGAATAATAATTCTACGGATGATACTGGAACTTTTTTAAATTCACTCGAGGATTCATTTAATATATTAAACTTAACTGAAAATGTTGGACATGGAGCTGCACTGGCAAAAGGGCTTCAATATCTACATAAAAAAAACGCATATACTCGCTACACAATTTTCTTAGAAGATGATAGTATTCCGGAACAAAATCTTTTTAATAAGCTGTTGGATAATATAACAAATTCTGATTTTGACCTGATTTCTTCTTCAGGAAAAATTGTTAAGCTTGGGAAGAGAATAGATGTTTTTCCGAAAGACACAGAAATTTTGAAGGTCGATTTTTGTTTGTTTGATGGAGCTGTTATTAAAAATATAGTTTTTGACAAGATTGGATATCCGGTTGAAGATTGGTTTATGATGTTTGATGACTTTGAATATTGCTATAGGATTAGAAAAAATAATTTTAAAATCGGCATAGTCAAAAATGATTTTCATCAAATAATGCATCATGGTGCAGGAGATAAATTTTCCAAAACAAGTTTGTGGAGAGGTTATTACCAAACCAGAAATCACGTATTTTTTTTAAGAGAGCATTTTACTCTTTTCAATTTATTTGACTTTTTGATTTTAAACAGCAAAAGAACGATAGCTTCTTTGTTGGCACCGGACAGATCAAAAAGATTTGCCTTGAGAATTATAGGACTATACCATGGAATAATCAATAAAAAAGGAAAAACATTGGATCCAGTAAATATAAAATTTTGAATAGCATAGAATGTGTGGAATACTTGGCCAAATAAGTAATAAAGAAATCAATACCGAAAAGTTCATCTCAGCATTGAATACAATGATTCATAGGGGACCAGATAGTTATGGCATTTGGAAAAACGAGATGCATAATATCTTTTTTGGTCACAGAAGATTATCTGTTATTGATTTGAATGAGAATGCAGGTCAGCCGATGAAATCTGAGGATGGAAAATTAATTATTACTTATAATGGAGAAATATACAATTTCAAAAAGTTAAGAGAAGAATTGATTAAAAAGGGGCATCGATTTTTAACGCATGGTGACACTGAAGTGATTTTGCATGCATGGAAAGAATGGGGTATTAAGTCACTAGAATATTTGCAAGGGATGTTTGCATTTGCTATTTATGATGTAACTCAACAAAAAATATTTGCTGCCAGGGACAGAGCAGGCGAAAAACCATTTTATTATTCACTTAAAAATCAGACATTTTCATTTGCCTCTGAATTGAAGGCTCTGATTAAACTATATAATGAATCACCTCAGATTAATCATGCTTCAATGAATTGTTTGTTGGGTATGGGATATGTACCGGGAAATAGGAGCATCTTCAACGATTATCATAAGTTATTGCCCGGACATTATATAGAATATGATTTAAAAAAGGAAACAGCGACTTCTGAGGCTTACTGGAAATTGCCTTTTTTTGAAAAAACAACCTCATCAACAAATCAGTTAATGAATGATTTGGATTCAATGTTATTGAATTCAGTATCAGGTCAATTACAGGCCGATGTTAAAACAGGTATTCTATTAAGCGGAGGTTTAGATAGTAGTTTGATAACATCTTATGCCGCTCATTTAAAATCAGATATACATACGTACACAGTTACATTTCCAGGATATAAAAACAATGAGGCGGTATATGCTAAAATGATTTCAGATTATTTTGGAACAACGCATACAGAAATTGAAACTGATAAGGCGGAACCTGAACTTTTATTTCTTCTTGCAAAACAATTTGATGAACCAATAGCTGATACATCTATTCTACCAAGCTACTTATTATCAACTGCTGTAAAAAAGCACTGTACAGTTGCACTTGGAGGTGATGGGGGCGATGAGTTGTTTGGAGGATATGACCGGTATCAGCAATGGAATAAAATGCAACAATTATTTGGTAAATTTCCAAAAATAGCTAGGACAGCTTTTTCTGAAACAATAAATTTGATATTGCCCATTGGTTATAAAGGAAAATATTATTTACAGCAAATAGGTGCAGACTTTAAAAATTCAATTCCCTTGGTAGATTCTTTTATGAATCTAAAAGAAAGAAAAACACTTACAAAAGGAAGACTTACACCTTGTTCCACAGAATTAATAAAAATAGATTTGATGGATGGAGGGTTGAATCTTTCTGACAGAGCTATGCGTGCAGATTATCATTCTTATATGACAGATGATATTCTTGTGAAGTCAGATAGGTCATCTATGCTGGCCTCATTGGAAACAAGATCACCTTTTTTGGATAAAAATATCATTGAATTTGCATTTTCAAAAGTCCCTACAAATTTGAAAGTAAATACTTCCGAAAAGAAAATATTACTAAAAATGCTTGCAAAACAGAAACTACCCACAAATTTTGATTTTCAAAGAAAACAGGGTTTTGTTCCACCAATGGAACATTGGCTTAAAGAAAAAAAATGGGAGATTTTTTTAAAAGAAAATCTATTTAATACAAAGGATAGTTGGTGGAATACGAAATTTATTGAACACTTGTGGTTAGGTCAACAAAAAGGACGATTTAATAAAAGACGTTTATTTCTTATTCTAATGATAGAACTTTGGAGAAAAGAATATTCAGCACAACTTTAAATTTATCATTTATTAATTCAAATTATTGAGAATTGTATTTACCATAGATAGTCTTGCTCAGGGCGGAACTGAACAGAGCATTTTAGAGCTAATTAAAAACTTTTCAGAAGACACCGAGGTATTTGTTATTTATTTTTATCCCAGGCACGATTTATTGAAGGCTTTTGAACAAACGAAATGCAAAATTCTTTTTTTAGACTTGAAAGGAAGATATAATTGGTTGAGTGGAATACAAAAATTAAAAATAGCATTAAAAAAAATAAAACCAGATTTGGTTATTGCATCTTTATACAGAAGTAATATTATTAGCCGAATTACTTGTTTGATGCTTAGGATTAAATTAATTGGAACTTTTGTAGAAGATAATTATGGAATTGAGAGAAAAAAAACATTTAAAGGAATTAAAGGTAAATTAAAGTTTTATCCTACTTTAATTCTTGACACTATTACATCATTTATACCCTTTGCCTGGATTTCAAATAGTATTGTAATTGGCAAAAATCATGTTAAGCACTTAGGGATTTCTGAAAAAAAAGTTTATGTAATATACAGAGGGCGCAATTCAAAAGAAATTCATGAATGGATTCCGCCATTAAGCAATAATTTCTCATTTGTTACCATTGGAAGGCTGTATGAAAAAAAGGGGTTTACAGAATTAGTTGCTGCATTTTCTGTTTTAGAAAAAATACATCCCAACATTAGTCTTATCATTTATGGCGAAGGACCTCAACGAAAGGATTTGGAAAATCAAATCAACATTCTACAGCTCCAAAAAAAAGTAATACTTCCAGGAAATACCCCTAAAGCTTATATGAAATTGTACGATGCAAATTGTTTTGTGTTTCCTTCCCGATTTGAGGGTTTTAGCGGAGCATTAGTGGAAGCGATGATGGCAGGAATACCAATAATTTGCAGTGATATACCGATGAACACGGAAGCGGTAGATCATGAGACAACCGCACTGGTTCACAAATTAAAAGATACGGATGACTTATTTAAAAAAATGATTCTAATGATTGAAAAATATCCAGAGATGATAGAAATGGGTAAAAGAGCCACAGAAAAAGCATTGATGCTTTTCGAAATTAAAGAAATCGCAAAAAAATATGAGCAGCTTTTAATCAAGCTAAATGACTAATCAAAAGGATTCAAATACGATAGAAATCATTTTGTTTACTATTCTTATTGTTGCAATAGTTATTTCTACAATCAATTTGTTTTATAACAGAAGTTTATGGGGAGATGAGGCGATGTTGGCATTAAATATTTCCCAAAAGTCATTTTTAGAATTATTGAAACCGCTCGAAATGAATCAGGTTGCACCTGTAGGTTTCTTAATGACTGAAAAATTATTTATTATTTTGTTTGGTGTCCATGACTGGGCGCTTAGAATATATCCTTTTCTTTCATTTTTATTTTCCTTAATCTTATTATTTAAGATTAATCAGAAACTATTTGAATCTAAAATCATCAGCTTAATTTCCTGTGTATTTTTTATCACCAACTTATCGATATTTTATTATTCAAATGAGGTAAAACAATATTCTTCGGATGTTTTAGTCAGCCTTCTTTTAATATACACCTATATTTCAAACGCTGATTTGAAAAGTAAAAAAGAAATTCTCTTTACTTCTTTAGTAGGAGCCGCTGCAATATTTTTTTCAAATACATCCATCATAATATTAGTTACAATAGCAGCTTGTGTTTTAAACAATTTCTTTAAAAGAACTACCAGCAAAAACTTTAATAAATTTGTTCCATTGTTAATATGGTTGTTTTCATTTACTTTTTATTTTTTATTCTTCATAAAGGACCACCCCACTAAAAAATTTATGGTGGATTATTGGTCAGCAAGAAAAGCATTCCCTACGGAAAATATATTTTCTCCGGAATTTAGACTCTTTGTTTTTAGAAAAATTAAAATGTTGTTTTCTTCTTTTTCCGAATTTGGAAATACTTGGATTTTCTTTTTTGCCTTATTCCTTTTAGGTCTTTATTTTATTTATAAAAAAGAAAAGCGATTGATATTTCTTATCGCGCCCCTTTTCATTCATTTCATTCTTTCTATATGTAAACTATATCCATTTGAAACAAGAATGCTGCTGTATGCTATTCCAATAATTTCAACTTTTATATCTTTTGGCTTATTTTCAATTGTTAATATAATAAGTAAGCGAACCAATCTTAAAATAGGGTATATTATTCCAATCCTACCTTTTGTTCTTTTGATTTCCTTGTCTTTTACTTGTCCTGTTAAAAAAGAGGAGATAAAATCTTGTTTGCAATTTGCAAATCAACATATTTCAAACGGTGAAAAATTATATGTTTATTACATGGCTAACCCAGCTTTTCAATTTTATAGGAATGAGTATAGCACTATTGGAAAATCATCATCTGTTGTCATTGGAAATTGGCATATTCATGGGTGTGGAAAATCTTTTTTAGGTTTAAAATTAAACAATGCGCAATACATAGACAATGAAGAATTGGTCAGACTAAAAGGAAGGTTTTGGCTCTTGTTTACAAATGTTTCTGAATCAAGTTATTTTAAAGTAAATGGCTTTTCAGAAGATCAATATATCATTAATTCAATTATTAAAAGAGGCGGAAGGATTTTAAAAAATAAACTGTTTATAGGATCTTCTTGCTATCAAATTGAATTCAATAATTAATAAAAAGGCAATAAAAAAATGAAAGAATCAAAAAACCAATATTGGTTTAATTTAATTTTAATGTTTATCATTTTTATTGGTGTTTCTTCTTCATTGATCAACTTATTAAATAACAGAAGCCTTTGGTTAGATGAAGCAATGTTGGGTATTAATATTGTAGACAAATCATACAAGCAGTTGTTGATGCCCTTGGATATGAATCAAGTAGCACCAATTGGATTCTTGTATTTGGAAAAGCTCTTTACACAAATCTTTGGTAAGGTAGATTGGGCGTTAAAAATATTTCCTTTCATTTCCTATCTTGCATCTATTTGTCTTCTTTATTTTTTCGGAAGAAAACTTACTGAAAACAAATCCATTGTTTTGTTGGCCTGCGCTTTGTTTTCAACCAACATGTTTATCATAAGATATTCGGCAGAAGTAAAACAATATTCGTCAGATATTTTTATATCATTGCTTGTATTTACAATTGCAGTTTATTATAATTCTTTTAAAAGAAATACTTATTTAGTATATTTTTCACTATTGGGTATAATAGCAATTGGATTTTCAAATATTGCTATCATTGGACTTTTTACAGCTGGGAGCTACATTTTTTTAATTGAAATTAAAAAAGACAAAAAAATATTGAACTATAGATTTATTCCATTTTTAGTTTGGATTGTATCTTTCCTTGTTTACTATTTATTCTTTATTAACAATCACCCTACTAAAGAATTTATGACAAGATATTGGGTACAACAAAAAGGTTTTTTACCGGGAAATATTTTTTCTGTTCAGTTTTACTTGTTTCTCTATTCAAAGACAAGAATGATATTACCCTTTTTACTTGGATTTAAATACAACATTTTTGTTTCTCTCTTTGCTTTCATAATGGGGCTATTATTCACAAAACGAAAATCTGTTTTTTTTCTATGTCTCTTTCCGCTGTTAATACATTTAATACTTTCTGCTTTTGAATTATATCCTTTTGAAAAAAGAACAGCATTGTACTTAATGCCTTTTTTTATATTGCTCATTTCAACAGGAATTATTTATTCATTCAATTTTTTTACAAATAGATTTATAAAATTACCGGTGTATATACTTTTGGCTTTTCTTGTATTGAACTTAATACATGTCTTAAAAAATATTCCCACAGAAAACGAAGAAGTTAAAAAAAGCTTGAGCTATATTGATAGTAAAATACAAGACGGCGACAACATAAATGTATATTTTATAACGGAGCCGGCCTATATATTTTACAGAAATCAATATAAAGGTTTAAAAGATAAGCCATTTAAAATTTTAGGGAATTGGAAAATGAAAACATGGCCTGAATACGAAAATCAAATTAGGTCTATAAGCGGAAAATCATGGCTGGTTTTTTCTGAAGTATACCCAATTGGCTCTTTGAACGGCGAGGATTTTATTATAAAAACCTTAGAATCTTTTGGCCATAAAGTGTTAAGTAAAAGAAAGTTTACGGGATCATCTTGTTATGAGATAATCAAAGAAAATTAATCATTCAATTTATAATGTTGATTTCAAATAAAAATGAAATTTGGTTTACCAGAGTTGTGGCAGGAATTATTTCATTTGGAGTAATTGCAGCAATCATCAACTTTCTCCACAACAGGAGCCTTTGGTTTGATGAATCATTGCTTGCTTTGAATGTAGTTAATAAATCGTATTTAGAACTTTTAAGACCCCTTGATTATAATCAAGTTGCACCAGTAGGTTTTTTATTTATTGAAAAATTTCTTTCAACTTTGACTGGTAATCATGACTGGTCTTTAAGAATATTTCCTTTCTTATGTTATATCGGCTCTTTCCCCTTATTATATTTTTTCAATATGAAGTTACATGGGTCAAAGTACGCATCATTAGTTTGCGTTGCATTTTTTGCTATCAATAGCACCATTGTTTATTATTCATTTGAAGTAAAACAATATTCTACAGATGTATTTGCGGCCATATTGCTATTATTCATTGGACTAAAACTTATAGAAGATATCGGGAACAAAAAAACAGCAATTATCTATTCTATAATTGGTACAATAGCTGTATTTATTTCAAATGTTTCAATTGTATTGATTATTACAAATTTTATAGTAGTTTTTTATAAAAGGTATTTTCAAAAAAAGAAATTGGATTATTTTGTATGGATTCCGATTTTTTCTTGGATTATTTCTTTTACTGTTTATTTTTATTTTTTCATTTATCATCACCCAAGTAAAAAATCGATGCTTCGATATTGGACACAAAAAGATGCATTTTTGCCGATAAATACTTTCAATTCTAAACCCTATCTTTTTATTTATGATAAAATGAACATGATCTTTAATTCAATCATTTCAAACAACACTTTTGGATGGATTTATTTTATATTGTTCGCAATAGGTTTGTTTTTATTTTTAAAAATGCGAAAGAGTTTATTTATAATTATTCTCCCTGTTATTTTACATCTAATATTATCTTCATTAAAACTATATCCTTTTCATAGCAGACTGATCTTGTATTTGATACCTCTTTTCTTAACAGTTATTTCATTTGCATTTTATTTCGTTTTTGAGCGACTGAAAGAAAAAAAACCAATGCTTTCTTTTGTGGTTTTAATCTTATTATTTTTGAATGCATATAGTTTAGCTTCTATTGTTCCATTTGAAAAGGAAGAAGTTAAAAAGTGTATGGACTATATCAGTAAGGACCCAGAAGAATATGAAAATATTTATTTGTACTGTTCAACTGATCCGGTTTTTAAATTTTATCAAAAAAACTACGATTGTTTTAATAAAAAAATAAATTATATACAAGGAGATTGGCATCGAGAAGATTGGTCTAAACATTCACAAGACATTAAAAAAATCAATGGCGATAGTTGGCTGATATTTTCTGAAGTTTATATCAGCAATGGAAAAAGCGAAGCGGATTACATAATCGATATGTTGAAATTAAAGGGATTTTCAATTGTCAATTCAAAAGAGTTTGCAGGAGCAATTTGTTATAAAGTTTCTAAAAATTAAAATGAGCAGTGATTTGATAATACAAGACAGGGATACTATTAATTACATAAGGATACTCAAAGTTTTTATATGTATAGGAATTTTAGCAGCCATTGTTAATTATATATATAATCGAAGCCTATGGACTGATGAAGCAATGATATCTACAAATATTATCAATAAAAACTACAGAGATTTGTTGAGGCCACTTGATATGAATCAAGTGGCTCCCATTGGATTTCTTTTAATTGAGAAAACGTTAGTTAATTTATTTGGAAACAATGATTGGGTGCTTAGAATATTTCCCCTGGTATCCTATTTTTTATCAATTTTTATTTTCTACAAACTAAGTTTCTTATTATTCAATTCTTCCAAATTGTCAGCAACCGCATGTTGTATTTTTAGTTTAAATGTTCTATTGATATATTTTTCCTCTGAAGTAAAACAATATTCTTCAGATGTTTTAATGTCATTGACAATTTTTTATTTTACTTTTTATGTTGATAAAATTAGAAGCAAAAAATCATTGACTATATTGGCTGCTGTTGGCGTTGCAGCAATTTGGATCTCCAATATCGGTATAGTTATATTGTTTGTTTCTTGCTCCTATCTTTTGTATTTAAGATTTGTGAAACAAAAAGGTTTTAATAAAGCTATATTTATTCCTATTGTTGTATGGATGATTACATTTTTAATTTATTACTCTTTATTTATTTACAATCACCCATCAAAATCATACATGATTATTTATTGGAGTAATTCTGGTTCTTTTTTACCCAATAACGTTCTAACAGCAGATTTTTATAAATTTATTTACTTCAAAATAGGCTTGATATTTAATTATATGTTCAGATTCAGAACATATTGGCATTTTGGTCTTTTATTTTTTATAATTGGATTAATATCAGCTATAAAAAATAAAAACAGGTTTGTCCTATTGATATTTCCTATAGTCATTCACTTCTGTCTTTCGGCAATAAAATTATATCCCTTTGACACGAGATTAATATTGTATCAAATCCCATTATTTATTATTTTTTTTGTAAAAGGTCTTTTTGTAGCATACGATTTTATAGATAAACAGATAATTAGAATACCAGTTTATTTAATTCTACTCCCAGCTTTTTTAAATATATATTCAGTAATAAAACAAACCCCTTATCAGCGACAGGAAGTTAAAAAATCACTGGATTATATAAACAGTCAAATCAAGGTAGGGGAATCAATTTATGTATACAGAAAAGGAATAGTGGCATTTAATTTTTATGCTGACAAGTATAAAAATATACAAAATAGCAGGATAATTTATGGCGCGTGGAAAAAAACAAATATGGATTCATTGAATGCAGATGTTGCAAAAATTCAAAACAATACCTGGATTTTATTTTCCAATGTTTATGAAATGAATGAATGGAGTGATGAAAAATATTTTATCGATGTATTGCTTTCCAAAGGATTTAATATAATAGATACAAGAAAATTTGTAGGTTCTTCATGTTATCAGGTAACTATAAATAAGTAATAATTTTGCGCATCATTTTTTTAGATACCAAACCTATCAGAAGAGGGGCTCAGATATTTTCTCATGAACTTTCTTCTTTTCTAAAGAATCAAGGAGTTCAAACCAAGAGAATTTATTTATATAACAATGAAAGTTCTGTTAGTTTGTCATTAAATGATGAAGATGAGATATTGTCTGGTGATGACAAACATCCATTTGAAAAATATTTGACCATCCACCCATTTCTTTTATACCAATTGATGAAAAGTATAAAAAAATTTAAGCCTGATATAATTTTATTAAATGGATCTAAAACTTTAAAGTATGGGGCACTATCAAAAAAATTGCTTTCCGGTAATTTCAAGTTGGTATATAGAGTGATCGACAGCCCTGTTTTCTGGAATACTGCTTTGTTAACAAAGTTTTATTATAAAAGAATCATTGTCCCTCTAATTGATGCTGCCGTTGGTGTTAGTCATGCAAGTTTAAAAGACATGAAAGAGTTGTATTCTTTTTCAAAACCATCAACAGTAATACACCGAGCGGTTAATTTTAGTGCTTTTGCAAATATTGATACTAAGGAAAAGTGCAGAATTGATATTGGGTTATCATTAGAAAAAAAAGTTTTGATTTTTATAGGAAATCTTACCTCCCAAAAAAGGCCGGATAGATTAATTGAAATAGTAAAAGGGATTCATTCAAACTATCAGAATATCCATACATTAGTTTTAGGAGATGGACCTCTTAGAGAGGAAGTAGAATTAATTGTAAAAAAGGAAGGACTACAATCTGTGTTTAGTTTTTTGGGTTATCATGAAAATGTCGGATCTTATATTACAGCTTCTGATATTTTATTATTGACCAGTGACACAGAAGGTTTGCCTGGAGTAGTCCCTGAGACAGGATTTTTTGAAGTGCCTGCCGTTGCTTCCAATGTTGGAGGAGTTTCCGAGTGCATTAAAGATGGACTAAGTGGATTTGTTATAGAAAAAGACCAAATTGATAATTTTATCAAAAAGACCATTTACCTTTTGGAAAACGATGACGTTAGAAATGCCTTTGGTATTAGTGCAAGGGAGCTCGCATTAAAAGACTTTGATATCAGTAATATATCCAAACAGTATTCTGATTTTTTCACGTCCCTTTAAAATAAGATACAATAAATGTCAAGACGCTTTCTCTTGTTTGTTTTTTTAATTTCTGGTTGTGTTCAAGAAAATAGCGGTATTCATAAAAAGCGAAGCCCTATATACGTTTCTCCTTCAATTGACAAATATGGTCATTTTAGAAAAGGATATATAAGGATGCCGGTTTCAACCGATAAAAATGCAATTAAAAACAAAAATAGAAGCAGATATTATTACAACACAAGAGGTAAATTTTCACAAAAGCACAGATGAAATGCTTAAAAATATCTAAATAGTCAATAATGCTTTTTAATTCTTTTAGTTTTTTATTATTTCTTCCGATTGTTTTTTTGTTATATTGGTTTGTAACTAATAATAACCTTAAAAAACAAAATCTTTTATTGCTCACTGCAAGTTATTTTTTTTATGCTTGTTGGGATTATCGATTTTTGGGGTTGCTCATTTTTTCTACATTGTTAGATTATTTATCAGGAATCAAAATTGAAAATTGCCTCCAAAAAAAATCGAAAAAAGCATGGTTGCTAATTAGCATTTGTATAAATCTTGGTTTTTTAGGAGTATTTAAGTATTACGACTTCTTCGCTTCTTCATTTGCACAAGCATTTTCTGCAATAGGATTGACCACTAGTCCTCTATTATTAAATATTATCTTACCTGTTGGAATTTCATTTTATACATTCCATGGTTTATCTTATGTGTTGGATATTTATTACAAGAGAATAGATTCAGAAAAAAATTTAATTGACTACGCTGTTTTTGTTTCTTTTTTCCCATTATTGGTTGCCGGTCCAATTGAGAGAGCAACCCATCTTTTACCTCAATTAAAAAAAGAAAAAGTTTTTAATTATACTCTAGCAGTTAATGGATTGAGACAAATTTTGTGGGGGTTTTTTAAAAAAGTAGTAGTGGCTGACAATTGTGCTATTTATGTGAATGCTATTTTTTCAGATTATCATCATGCTTCATCCGCTCAGTTGATTGCGGGAATATTTTTATTTTCTTTTCAAATTTATGGAGACTTCTCCGGTTATTCGGATATTGCTTTAGGTACAGCGAAGCTATTTGGAATAGAACTGCTGAGAAATTTTAATTATCCTTGTTTTTCTAGATCAATAGCTGAGTTCTGGAGGCGCTGGCATATATCGCTTTCGAGTTGGTTTAAGGACTATGTTTATATTCCATTAGGAGGGAGTAGGGTATCAAAATTGAAACAAATTAGGAATACGTTTATCATTTTTTTATTGAGCGGTTTTTGGCATGGGGCTAACTGGACATTTATTTTCTGGGGTTTTTTACATGCTGTATATATAATCCCATCTGTTATTTTTTCAAGCAACAGAAGCGACCTAGACATTGTGGCTAAAGATTCTACTTTCCCAACTCTAAATGAAATATTTCGTATGGGCTATACATTTACGTTAGTAAGTTTGGCTTTGTTGTTTTTTAGATCCGACTCATTAAGTGCTGCTTTCAACTATTTGAGTTTAATACCTAAACAAGGAAGTAAGATAGATCAGTTAAGTATGAGCTATCCATTTATTTCGATTTGTATTATGTTGTTTTTAGAATGGTTTGATAGAAAATCTGCAATACCTTTTTTAAGCATTCAATCATTGCATTTTCGAAGATTTGCTTATTTGTTAATACTGCTTTTGATATTTTTCATGGGCGCATTTATTAATCCAAGAAGCTTTATTTATTTTCAATTTTAATGAAAAATTTTTTTAAAAAAATCCTGGTATACTTATTTGTATCATTATTAATATTGACTTTGTATGGTTTATTTTGTGAGTGGTTTTTCGGTATACAAAAGTATTTTCCTAATGACAGTAAGCGTGCTTGGTCTATGAAGCAACAATCTCAACAATATGATTATGCGGTATTGGGTTCAAGTAGGGCAGAAGAGGCATTTGATATGTTATTACTTGACTCTTTAATTCAGGAAAAAGGTATTAATATAGGTTGCAACGGTTCGGGATATGTAGACAACTATCTCGTTTTAAATAAGTTTTTACAAAATAAGAATACTATAAAAACTCTTTTTTTGCAAGTAGATATATATTCTTTGGATCCCGAACACAATTTCAGCAATTCATTTCATGTGTATAATTTTTTACCATTTTGGCACGACACTATTTTCAAGTCAGCCATTTCTCATTATTTGTCAAGCTCAGATCAAATGGTTTTTAACTATGCTCCATGGATGAGATTTTATGTTTATAACAAATACTTTTCGCCCATTGAAGTAATAAGACGCTTAAAGCAAAATAGTTATCCAGAAAAGAAAAGATTTGATAAACCAACTTGGTATTTTAGTACACCGGAATTGAAAACCGATAGTTCGATTTTTTTTAAAAAGGGATTGCCAAGGGAAATTAAAATACAGCCATTTGATGTTGAATATTTGAAAAGAATTTTGAGATTGGCAAAAGCGAATAATATTCAGGTAGTCTTGTTTACTTCTCCTGATTTCATACAACAGGAAAAAGTTTTTTCGAATTATTTTAGTACAAAAAATTCATTAGATAGTCTTTTAGTGCCATATTCATTTATTCGATTTGAAGCGGATGAGAGCTTAAGAAATAACATTGCCTTATTCAAGGATCCCGCACATCTGAATGGATATGGTAAGTTCTTGCACACAAAATCTTTTGCTGACAAATATTGGAAGTTTGTTAAACGGCGTCCATCTATTCCAACCTTAACTTACTAAAGTCCCTACTTTTTCTCCGGTAATAACACTCATGAGGTTTCCGGGTTTATTCATATCAAAAACAATAATTGGGAGGTTGTTTTCCATACAAAGCGTAAATGCAGTCATGTCCATTACACTTAGTTTTTTAGAAATGCAATCAGCGAATGAAATTTTATCAAACTTAGTAGCTGTTGGATCCTTTTCAGGGTCAGCTGTATAAATGCCATCTACTCTTGTTCCTTTTAAAATCACATCAGCTTTAATTTCAATTGCTCTTAGCGATCCTGCTGTATCAGTTGTAAAATAGGGATTTCCGGTTCCTGCTCCAAAAATCACAACACGTCCTTTTTCAAGATGTCTGATGGCCCTTCTTCTGATATAGGGCTCAGCAATTTGTTCCATTTTAATAGCACTTTGCAACCGTGTGTACACGCCAACCTTTTCTAATCCGCTTTGCACAGCCATACCATTGATGACGGTAGCAAGCATCCCCATATAATCCCCCTGAGCTCTCTCAATACCTGTTTCAGCTTCATTCATACCTCGGTAAATATTCCCCCCACCAATTACCAGTGCTACCTGTACACCCATTTCTGTAATTTGCTTTATGTCTTTTGCATATTTTGCAATTACGTTCGCATCTAGTCCGAAGTTGTTTTCACCCATTAAAGATTCTCCGGATAGTTTCAGTAAAACTCTTTTATACTTTGGTAGCATTATTTATTAATTATTGTAAAGTAAATCTATAAAAAAACCCGGTAAATACCGGGTTTAAATTTATTTTATCCTAAAGCAACTCTTTTGAATTCAGTTACCTTTAAATCGGCTTGAACACTTTTAAGAAAATCTGCAACAGACTGATTGCCGTCTTTTACGAAAGCTTGAGCCATCAATGTGTTGTCTTTAAAGAATTTGTTTAGCTTACCCATTGCAATTTTTTCAGCCATTTCAGCTGGTTTACCTTCAGCTTTTACTAATTCAATGGCAATGTCTTTTTCTCTTGCTATAACTTCTGCCGGTATAGAGCTTTCGTCAACTGCAAGTGGGTTCATGGCGGCAATTTGCATTGCCACATCTTTTCCAGCCTCAGCTGCTGCTGCAGATAAACCAACCAATACACCCATTCTGTTTGCACCGTGAATATAGCTTGCTACAAATGGAGCTTCTACTCTTTCAAATTTAGATATTTCAATTTTCTCTCCAATAGCAGCCAACTTATCATTGATTAAATCAGATACTTTCGCTCCATTGATTTCAACGTTATTTAATTCTTCTGCTGATTTTACATTGTTTGCAATTGCAGCATCCATAATGCTGTTAGCAAAAGCGACGAAGTCCGCATTCTTACTTACAAAATCAGTTTCGCAACTGATGCAAAGAACAATACCGGATTTATTGTCTGCCAAAGTTTTAGCAAGCACAACACCTTCCTTAGCTTCGCGGTCGCTGCGTTTAGCGGCAACCTTTTGACCTTGTTTGCGAAGCCAGTCAATAGCTGCTTCAAAGTCTCCATTGCTTTCTGTCAATGCTTTACGGCAGTCCATCATACCTGCGCCGGTAGCCTGACGTAATTTGTTTATATCTGATGCTGTAATGGTACTCATTTTATATTCCTCCATCCATCTCTTTATAAGAGATGTTTATTTAAATAGTTTTTAAAAAATAAATTTATTTGAAGCTATATTACTTACCAGCAGGTCTTCTTCCACCCGCTCCAGGACCGGCTGTACGGCGTTTAGCTGGCGCTCCTGCACCGGCTCCTCTTGAACGCTTTCCCTTGTCATCACCTGCATCAAGTTTTTGTTCAAAGCGAGCTGCTTTAGCTTCTGCACTTTCTTCAACCTCTGTGTTATCTTCATCTTCTTTATCAGCTTGACGTTCTTGTAAACCTTCGGCGATAGCGGCAGTAATGTAGTTTACGATAATGGCTATTGATTTAGTAGCATCATCATTTGAAGGAATGGCAAAGTCAACTTTATTTGGATTACAGTTTGTATCAACCATACCAAAGGTGCTGATATTCAAACGTTTTGCTTCAGCTAAAGCGATGTGTTCGTGACCTATATCTACCATAAATAATGCAGCAGGAACACGGCTTATTTGAGCTATACCGCCCAAAACCTTTTCCATTTTGTCTTTATCTCTTGTAAGCGTAAGTCTTTCTTTTTTAGTTAGATTTTCTGCGCTTCCGTCTCCCAAAAGTTTTTCAATGCTTTGCATTTTTTTCACACTCTTGCGTACTGTATTAAAATTTGTAAGCATACCACCCAGCCAACGTTCAGTTACGAAAGGCATGTTTACGCGCTTAGCACTTTCTTGTACTATTTCTTTTGCTTGTTTTTTAGTAGCAACGAACATTATTTTTTTTCCGCTACGGGCAATAGCTTTCATAGCAGCTGCAGCTTCTTGCAAGCCTTCTACCGTTTTATTCAAATCAATGATATGAATACCTTTCTTCTCTGCAAAGATGTAGGGAAGCATTTTTGGATTCCACTTTTTCTTTAAGTGACCAAAGTGAACGCCTGCTTCCAGAAGTTGTTGTTGTAAAGATGTATTTTCCATTATTAAGATTTATAGTTTGAATAGGTAAAGTTTGAGGTTCAATAAAAATTATTTTCATGAACCTCAAACAATCAAGTAATATTAACGTTTGCTGAACTGGAAGCTTCTTCTTGCTTTTTTGCGTCCTGGTTTTTTACGTTCAACAGAACGAGGGTCACGCTTTAATAAGCCGGCAGCTTTCAAAGTTGGGCGATAATCAGCGCTCACTTCAAGCAATGCTCTTGAAATAGCCAATTTGGTTGCTTCCGCTTGTCCTTTAACGCCTCCGCCCGATGCATTCACAATGATATCAAACTTATCCGTTGCTTCTGCAAGTTTTAGAGGTGCTTCCACCTGGTTTTGCAGATAAACGAGAGGAAAGTAGGCTTTATAGTCTTTGCCATTTACTGTTATTTTGCCGTTTCCTTTTGAAAGGAAAACACGCGTAACAGCTTCTTTTCTACGGCCGACTGCATTTTTTTGTTTTTCCATTATATTATTTTTTAAAATCGGAAAAATTATTTCCGTTTGAATTATTTAATTTTAGTAAAAGTTAGTTCGGTTGGTTTTTGAGCAGTATGCGGGTGATTGGAACCTACATATACAAATAATTTTTTGTACATTTTACGTCCCAAACGATTTTTAGGCAACATGCCTTTAACGGCCCTTTCGATAACAACTTCCGGTCTGCGTTTTAGCAAATCCTTTGCTGCTTCACCTTTTTGACCACCTGGGTAGCCACTAAAAGTTAAATACTCTTTGTCTTCCATTTTGTTTCCGGTAAATAATACCTTTTCGCAGTTGGTGACAATAACAAAATCTCCGCAATCTACGTGAGGAGTGTAATAGGCTTTGTTCTTACCACGGAGAACAGACGCAATTTTTGCGCACATACGACCAACGGTTTGATTAGTACCATCCACAACGTACCAATTACGCTGAACAGTAGCCTCGTTCGCATGTTTAGTGGTGAAATGTAATTTACTCATTGTTTTTTTTTTAAGTGATACCGAAGCTATCCCTCCGGCGTTTTAAATTTGGAGTGCGAAGGTAGATTATTTGTTTCTTATAAAACAAGAAAAAAGGAATTATTTTTTATTGTATCCGTATAAGTTATTGATTTTCAATAACAAAAATGATTCAAAATAAATATCAGTTATTCAAATTTGGCTTAAAATCAATCTGAAAAGAATCGATATGCATAAAGTGACAGATATCCTTATGTTTAGCATTTTTTGTGTTTTGCTGCACATAAAAATTATAAATTGCTTAAATCCAAAATAAAATTATTGGAGAAAATTTATTTGATAATATCTTAAATCTACCAAAGTAAGATAACTTAGTTTATAATTAACATTGTCATTTATCCATTATGCTAAAGAGAGATTCCTCCTTAATTGTTTTAACGGTATTAACATTTATTGTCTCAATTGTAATTTTCTCAGGTATTTTATTTCTGGACATTCCAACAGATATACAGGGTCATATTTATGGATTAAAGGTAGTAATCAGACATCATCAGTTTCCAATACCACCACTTTATTATTTTCTACTCTATTTGTTTTCTGGATTCAGTTTAGATACCATTGCACTCAATAAATCTGCTATTTTCTTATTGTCTTTTTCTGTAGCAATGAAATATTATTATTCTGTAAAACTTACAGAACAATTGGTGATAAAACAAAAAAACACCCCGTTGTTAAATTTGCTGATATGGTTATTACTTTTCTCAGCCCCTGTATTGTATAATTATAGGCAAATGTTTATAGGAAGAATTCCAATCAACTTATGGCATAATTCTACCACAATTTTCTTAATTCCGTTCGCACTTTTATTATTCCATCATTCCTTGTGTTTTTTGAAAAAGTCTATTCCAGTCAAAAAAGACATATTGTTGCTTGTTTTTTTTGGTTTTCTTAATGTATTAATTAAACCCAGCTTTTTGTTTGCATTTTTACCAGCTTTTATTATAATGGCTTTTGTGATACACGGTTATCAAAGTCGGATGTTTAAATCTTCTTTGATAATAGTTTTTACAATAGGAGTATTCGTTCTGCTTGAATATTACACCATCTATAAAATGGATATTTTAGATTCTATTCGATTTAAAAACGATGAGAAAGGAATAGATATCAGGCCTTTTTTTACCATGTTATATTTGAGTCACAACAATATTGCCGCATTGATTTTGAACAGTGGGGTGAGTCTTTTATTTCCCTTTATTTATTTGGGGTTATTTTATAAAGAAATGAAAAAAGATACAGATATCCAATATACATTTTGGGTGTTTTTCTTTTCACTCCTAATTGCCGTATTGGTAACAGAAAAAGGCATTATGGCCTATTTCGGAAATTTCATGTGGCAACTTTATGTATGCAATTTTATACTTTTTCTTGTTTTGGTAAAATATGGGTACGAAAAGGTAAGAATTTTAGGGGTTAAGAATAAAAAATCAATCATGATTATTGCAGCATTTAGCCTTCATTTATTAAGCGGCTTATTCTACATGTTCAAACTTTTTTACTTTAAAAAATATTGTTGAGGAAAATATTTAAGGAGAAAATTTTATTAACCTTGTTTCCTCACATACTTAGTAAGTATCACAATCAATTGACCTTCAATTTTTCCTTCAATTTGATCTGTGTTATCACATACAAGCTTAATGTTTTTAACTACCGTACCCATTTTTGCATTTAATGTAGACCCTTTCACATCCAGTGATTTTGTAAGAACAACCGTATCCCCATCTCGTAAAATCTGCCCATTGGAATCTTTGTGTAAATCTACCTCACCATCATTTTCATGGTCTCCTGTTCTTTTTGCCCAAGCCAAATTCTCATCATCCAAATACATCATTTCTAATTGATCAGCAGCCCAACTTTCGTTTCTCAAGCGATTCAGCATTCTCCACGATACTACCTGAATTCCTGAAATCTCACTCCACATGGAGGCTGTTAAACAACTCCAGTGATTACTGTCCAAGGTTGCTTTTTTATCTATTTGTGACAAGCAATTTTGACAGATCATGAAGCAACCCTCTTCATCTTTGTGAGGAGCAAAAGGAACTTCGTATATTGAAAGTGATGCCTCAGTAGCACATAATTCGCAATTGTTTTCACTGCGTTTTAATAATTGTTCTTCTAATTTCATTTCTTGTAGTTGCTTTAAAAAATGTTGCGAAGGTAAAGAAAACGATTGCTTATTAATACGAAAAATAATTACTACTATTCGTATACCAGTTCTCCATTGATATAGTTGGCTATAACGCTGGTTGATAAAATATCTTTTTCGTTGCAAATCATTAGGTCTTTATCTAAAATGATAAAATCTGCCGATTTTTCATTTTCCAAACTGCCTTTTTCTTTTTCTTCAAAAGCTGCTTTTGCTGCCCAAATGGTCATTCCTTTGATAGCCTGTTCTCTTGTCAATGCATTATCCATTTGAAATCCATTCTTCGGATACCCGTTACCGTCAGTTCTTGTTACGGCGGCATAAAATGTTTTAAATGGACTAATATCTTCCACCGGAAAATCTGTGCCAAGCGGCATCCAATTATTTTGTTTCAAAAGTTGCTGATATGCATAAGCGTTTTTAATTCGATTTTCTCCTAATCTGCTCTCTGACCAATACATATCACTTGTTGCATGTGTTGGCTGTACCGATGGTATGATATTGTTGTCTCCAAAATAATGTATATCGCTTTTATCCACCACCTGCGCATGTTCTATTCGCCATCTTTTATCGTTTTTTCCCTTCAGTACTTTTTCATAAATAGAAAGAACTGTTCTGTTTCCACTGTCTCCGATGGCATGTGTACACATTTGTAAGTTTGAATAACTCAATTTTTTTGCAATAGTTTCAAAATGCGTTTTTTCAGAAAGTAAAAAGCCCTTCCAATTTTTCTTGTCGGAATAATCCGTCAACAGGCAAGCGCCTCTTGAGCCAAGCGCACCGTCTGCATATAGTTTAAATCCTCCAACATGCAGCCGATCCGTAATATAGGGCCCCTTTTTTATCCATCGATCATAATAAGACATGCTATCCGATAATAAAGCAAAAACCTTCATTTTTAGCAACCCTTTTTTCTGCGATTCATCAAGTAATTCAACAGTATGTTCATTGATGCCACAATCGTGTACACCGGTAAGACCAACGCTGAAGCATAAACGCTGTAATTTGATATAGTATTCAATTGTTAAACTATCCGAAATCTCCGGTATATATTTTTCAACCAATCCCATGGCATTGTCAATTAAAATGCCTGTAGCTTTTCCATTGATTGTCTCAATGCTTCCACCATTTATGACTGTACCAATCGAAATACCCGAAATTTCCAGCGCTTTTTGATTTGCCAATGCAGCATGCCCATCAATGCGTTTCAGGAAAACAGGTCTGTCTGGAAACAAACTATCCAATATATCTTTATTGGGAAATTCTTTTCTCTCCCAGTCGTTCTGGTCCCAACCTCGTCCATATAACCAATACATAGGAGCTTTTTGTTCATATAATTTCATCTTGTCCAATACTTCATTAAATGATTTTGTTCCAGTTAGGTTTTCTTTCCAACTGTCGGTGGCAAATCCCGTGAAATGACAATGAGCATCAATAAATCCCGGGAAAATGATTTTTCCGGCAGCATCGATTATTTTGTTTGAGGTATAATTGTTTAGTATTTGGTAGTTGCTTCCAGTAGACACTATTTTTCCATTATTGATTGCCATAGCTTCAACAATGGAAAATTTATCATCAACAGTATAAATTTTAGCATGGTGGATAATCAGCGAAACATTTTTTTTAATACTGAATGAACTACACAAGAAAATTAGTGATATAAGTGCGATGTTAATTTTACCCGGCTTTAAAATCATAAAAACTTTTTACTAAAATACTACATTTAACGAAGCGGTATTTTTTAACTTTGATGTTAACAGAAAAAACATGTACACAAAAGAAAAAATAAAAGATTTGCAGGTTGATACTAAAGAGTGGCTTAAGGATTCCAATGGCATTGCTGTTCAAAAAAACAATCTGGAAGATTTGAGAAATATTTTGAGATTTCATGAACACAGGTATTATGTTGAAAACAATCCATTGATAAGTGATTTCGAATATGACCAATTGTATAAAAAACTCGAGAACTTCGAAAAAGAATATCCTGAATTAATTACCAAGGATTCTCCTACTCAAAGGGTTGGGACCTCGTTGATAAAAGACTTTCCTAAAACAAGACATCTGGTACCGATGCTTTCTTTGGAAAACTCTTATAATGAAGAAGACTTGAAGGACTGGGATAGAAAAGCCAAAGAACTTTCAGGATTAGATGAAATTGAATATACTGTGGAGCCAAAATTTGATGGAGCAAGTATTTCGCTGGTGTATGAAAATAATTTGCTAACAAGAGGGGTAACTCGGGGTGATGGAGAAATCGGCGATGATATCACACCCAATATTTTCCAAATAAAAGCCATTCCTCTGTCTGCTCCTTTTGACACAATAAATATTCAGCAAATTGAAATTAGAGGAGAGATTTTAATTAACAAGGATAATTTCAAGAAGTATAATGAAAGTCTGATGGAAGAAGGAATTCCGCCATTGGCAAATCCGCGTAATGCAGCCGCAGGCTCCCTTCGTATAAAAGATACTGCAGTTGTAAGAAAAAGAAATTTAGAAGGTTTTTTATATCATGTCAGCTATATTTTAAATGTTCAAGAGGATAAAAAAGGTAGTATTCATTCTCATTCTGAAATGCTGGAAATGTTGCGGAAATTCGGTTTCAGAACTCCTCAACAAGAATTGAAAGTGTTGAAGGGTATCCATGCTGTCATTAAAGAAGTACATGAATTTGAAAAACAAAGAGACCAACTGCCGTATGAAATAGATGGCATGGTGATAAAAGTAAATGATCTTGAATTACAAGAAAAATTGGGGATGACTTCACATCATCCAAGATGGGCAATTGCATTTAAATTCAAAGCGAGACAAGCTACAAGTAAATTGTTGTCGGTAGAGTTTCAAGTTGGTCGAACAGGAGCCGTTACACCTGTTGCAAAAATTCAGCCGGTAGCATTAGGTGGAGTTACTGTAAGCAGCATTTCTATTCACAACGAAGATTATATCAATGAAAAAGATTTGATGCTTGGTGATAATATTTTGATTGAAAGAAGTGGAGATGTTATTCCGCAGATTGTAAAGTCTTTACCTGAACTTAGAGATGGTCATGAAAAAAAGATTGCTTTCCCTAAAGAATGCCCTATATGCAAACAGGCATTGTATAAAACGGCAGAGGAAGCGGTATGGCGATGTATCAACATCAATTGCAAGGCTCAGGTGCTCGAACGTATTATTCACTTTGTGAGCAAGGATGCGATGGATATTAAAAGTTTTGGAGAAGCAAACGTCAGAAAGTTCTTTGAAATGAACTTATTAAAAGATATCCCAGGCATTTATGAGCTCGACATTGCTAAGTTAAAATCATTAGAGGGTTTTGGAGAAAAGTCCATTTCAAATTTGCAGGAAGCTATTGAAAAAAGTAAACATCAACCACTTCATCGGTTTATTTATTCATTGGGAATCAGGTACGTAGGCGAAACAACAGCTAAAACAATTGCACAACACATTCATCATATTCTTGATCTTCAGAAATTGAGTGTTGAAGAGTTGATGAAGTTAGACGATGTTGGAGTAAAGGTGGGCGCTAGTATTCATGAGTTTTTTCAAAATAATGACAATATTCTAATGCTTAAAAAGTTGGAGGATTTGGGCATTCAGCCCGAAATAAAGCAATTGGAAAAAATGGATGGTAATTTAAGCGGACAAACGTTTTTATTTACGGGCACTTTAACAACGTTTAAAAGAAGTGAGGCAGAATCAATGGTAGAAAAGCATGGTGGGAAAATATTAAGTGGCGTTAGCAGCAAACTAAATTATTTGATAGCGGGAGAGGATGCAGGAAGTAAACTGGAAAAAGCTAAAAAAATACCGGGTATTAAAATTCTTTCAGAAGAAGATTTTAAGAAATTATTGTCTGTGTAGTTACGAATTTTCTTATATTTATATCAGGTTACTTTTTTTAAAAAAGGATCAAATTATCCAAAACTAACAATTTAAAACCTAGTAAAATGATTAAGAAAACTCCCGGAGAAATTTGGAAACAATTGCAATTCCCTGGCTCAAAAAGCCGCAGAAAGAAATATGCAATATCGAATCATGGGCGATCTGCCAGCTATGTTGTATCAGTAATGGAGGATGGTGTTCTGTTAAATGGTTCATTAACTTCTGGTTACAGAACATTGAATTTACATGTTGAATCAGGAAGCGGAACTATATATATTCATAGAGAAGTGGCTAAACTTTTTTGCAATAAAAAAAGTCCCAAAGCAAAATTTGTTATTCACCTAAATCATAAAAAAGCGGATAATAACGCAAAGAATTTAAAGTGGGCTACCGCAGAAGATGTAGCAGTCCACCAGCAAAAAAGCCCCCTTAAAGTCGCCTACAAAAAACAACAGGCAAGCAAGGGTGTTGGCTTGAAACTTACTTTAAGTCAGGTTAAGGCCATCAAACAAACAATCAGTAATCCGAAAAGAAAATTGACATACAAGCAATTGGCTGAAAAATATAAAGTAAGTGAAATGACTTTATATAGAATTAAAAGTGGTGAAAATTGGGGCAATGTTAAATAGGAATGCATTTCAATAAATAATTCAAAAATTTAAGCATTAAACTAAAAAAGGAATCATTTTGATTCCTTTTTTAGTTTAATAAAAGTTCAAAATCCTGATGGTTGTGATTAGTTGAATAACCATTAGTTTTGCACAAAATTGTATTAGTGGCTAAAATTGTATCTACAAAAAATGTTTCTAAAAAAGAAGTGATTGTCAAAAAAGCCGCTGTTCTTTTTAGAAAAAAAGGGTTTGCAGCAACCTCTATGCGAGAGCTTGCCGAAAATGTTGGCGTTGAAGCATCCAGTCTTTACAATCATATAGGTTCTAAAGGAGAATTGTTGCAATTGATTTGTTTCGAAATAGCGAACGATTTCAATATTCAATTGAGTGAGATAGAAAATAAAAAAATCAGTACAGTTCAGAAGCTCGAAAATATTATTCGCTTTCACATCAACATGATGCAGGATTATTACGACGCAGTGTATGTTGCCAATCACGAATGGAAGCAATTGGAAGACCCTTTTCTAAGTAACTTTTTACAACAACGGAAATTGTATGAAGTTCGTCTTATAGAGCTGGTTAATCAGGGAATTTTAAAAAAAGAATTAAAGCCGATAGAACCTTCAGTGGCAATACTTACAATTTTGTCTGCAGTAAGAGGGGTAGAGTTTTGGTATCGTCATAAAAAAAACAACGACAGACAACAACTTGAAAACAATATGGTCAATCATTTATTATATGGCCTTATAAAAAAATAAACCATGGCATATCAGTTTTATCAATTGAAGATTAAAGAAATAATAAAAGAAACACCTGATTGTGTTTCGCTTTGTTTTGATGTTCCCACTGAATTGGAGTCGGCTTTTAAATATAAAGAGGGACAAAATATCACGATAAAGAAAATTATTCAGGGAAATGAAGTTAGAAGGTCTTATTCTATTTGCAGCGCCCCACACGATAATAAATTAAAAGTTGCTATAAAGAAAGTAGAGAATGGTTTGTTTTCAACATTTGCCAATGAGGATTTACATAAAGGAGACACGCTTGAAGTAATGCCCCCATCAGGTAGATTCAATGCTCATCTATCAACTGATAAAAACAGCAATTATCTTGCAATAGCTGCAGGAAGTGGAATTACACCTATTATTTCCATTATCAAACATACAATGCATGTACAGCCTAATTGTAAGTTCACACTGATATATGGAAGTAAAAACAGAAGCTCAATTATTTTCTTTGAAGAACTAGAAAGTTTGAAAAACAAATTCATGGAGCAGTTTACTTTTATTAATATTTTAAGCAGAGAAAAAACAGATGCAGAATTATTTCATGGAAGAATAAACGATAAGAAATTAAGCGACTTATCAAAAGTTATCAATGTACGTTCATTCGATGCAGTTTATTTGTGTGGTCCGGAAACAATGATTCATTCATCTTCAGATTTTTTAATTAAAAATGGGCTCGATAAAAGTAAAATTCATTTTGAGTTATTTACATCGCCACTTCAATCAGCCGTAAAGCAACAATCGCTTAAAGAAGAAATTCCATCAGGCTTAAAAAGTAATATCACCATCAAACTTGATGGAAGATCATTTATGTTTGACTTACCATACAAAGGAGGCAGTATTCTGGATGAGGCCCTGATACAAGGAGCAGATTTGCCTTATGCATGTAAAGGAGGTGTTTGCTGTACGTGCAGAGCAAAGCTTTTAGAAGGCAGCGTTAGCATGGATGTTAATTATGCATTGGAAGAAGAAGAAATTCAACAAGGCTTTATTTTAACTTGTCAAGCGCATCCTACATCAGACAAAGTAGTAATTGACTTCGACGTTAAATAAATGATTATTTATTTTTATTTTGAAGAATAGCTTCACAGCTTTGAAAACCCATTTGAGCAGTTTTATTATTAGGGTCCAATGAAAGCACTTTTCCCAAAGCATCATGGGCTTCCTGATATTTTTCGTTTTTGTAGTATAGTCCTGCAATATGATAATAAGCCTGTATAGTGATGGAATCATCATAAATGGCAGATTTAATCGCTTTTGATAAATAGTAGAAGGATGAATCAAACTTATTCTCTTCGTTGAATTTTATCCCTTTCAATATAGCAACACTTGCTTGATGGTTATTATAATCTTTCAAGTGTGTATTTTCCGGAGCAACTTCTTTTAGTTTATTCCAGTAGTATTCGGACATAGATGTATTTCCCAATTTATCGTAGCAAATTGCAATGTTTATCAAGTCGTTTTCAAAGGAAGGGTATAACTCAATAGCTTTTTTATAATAAGGGATAGCCATATTTAGATTTTGAACCTCCACTTCCGGAGAAAGTTTTTTTGATTCAACTTTTCGTAAATAATAATTCCCCAACGCATCATTCATTCTAACGCTATTGGACGATTTTGGATAATCCGCAAAATTCAAAGTGTCCATATCTTTCCAGTCTTTGTTTCTGTTGATTACCTGATAGGCGGCAATTGATGTGATAGGAATGATGGTTAATAATACAATCGTTTTTTTACTTACAGACGTTTTCTTTTCTATTGATGTAAATGTGGCATTTCCAATATGTGCTACAGCGATGCAAAAAAATACCGAAGGAATGAATAAGAGTCTTTCTCCTATGGTTACAGCTATGTCAAACAATAAATTACTTGTGAGGGAAAATGTAATCACAAATAGCGAAATACAAAAAGACAAAACATGCTTGTTTTTAAAATTCCTTAATGCATAGAAAATCATGAAACCATAAGTAACAAATGACAACCAAACAAATGGATTGCTTGCATCTACATAAGGAATCTGTTTATAGGAATAATCGAAACAAAGCGGATGAGGAAATACCAGTAATTTCAAATATTTCAACAGAATAAATATTTTGGTGAAAAAAGCCTGATATCCTTCTGCAAACAAAAAGGGATAATTGATAATGATGAAACCATCATTAGTAGGGTCTTCTCCTGAACTATTGTTTAAAATTGAAAATCGGATGATCAAATAAAAAATCGCTATCACCAAAAACCAAAATGAAATACCTAAGATTTTTTTTGTCTTTAAATCTGAAAAGAAATAAAGCATAACAGGAATGCCTGCAACAAATGTGATGGACGTTTCTTTAGAAAGAAGGGACAAAGAAAAAAACAAAAGTGAAAAAAGTAGCTGCGTTTTTTTCATTGAGCCAATGTATCCCCATAATAAATGCAGAGAACTCAATAATGCTAGTAAACAAAGCAGTTCATCCCTACTTTTGATATTGGCAACCACTTCCGTATGAATGGGGTGTATAGCAAATAGTAGGGCTGCAAAAAAAGCAATCCATTTTTCTTTTAATAAAAAGTCAGCAAGTAAAGTAAATAAGAGAATTGTACACAGAATATACATCAATACATTAATGAGGTGGCTGATTGCAGGGTGATTAATTCCCCATAGACCCACTTCAACTGAAAAAGTAATCAATGAAAGTGGCCTCCATGGACTTAAGGCATTTTGGCTTTCCTTATGCATGTAACCATATAAATAGTCCTTTGTAAAATGCTCTTTTATACCAGCAAATCCCTTTAGCGTATTCGAATTTTCTGTAATCACCATTACATCATCCAGGCAATAATCATTAAAACAACTGTTTGTATAAAAAATTGCACAAACAACAGTTAACAACAATATCATTTTCCATTTCCAAAATGAGTCACTTTTATTTGACAAATTCTTTGACTCAATCAAGGGGGTTTTATTCATAAACCAGGTATTTATATGCTCACAAAATAATAAATCAAACTGATTTCCCGGAAAAGTCGAACAAGGCTTTATTCGGAAAAACGCATAATTGTTAAAAAAGCACACGATTTTATTTCATTACAACACGTTTATTTATTTAAGTTTAATTATTCTGTTTAAAAAGTTACTTTGCATTCTGTTAAGTTTTTCAACAAGAAACTTAAACCTACCCAAAATGAACGCAGTTAATGCAAAGACTGAAAAAATAGACTTAGGTATTTTTTTTAAAAATACGAAAAAGGCTATTATATTAATAGATGCCCAGGGCTTAATAATAGAAGCCAATACCTCTGCTCAAACTCTTTTTGGTTATGAAAAAAAAGAGTTTCACCACCAAAATATAAAATTATTAATCCCTTCAATTGCTGATACAGAAAAATTTGCTGACAATGATATCACTTGCAATATTTTCCCTTATGAATTAATGGATGAGGAATTTGAAGCTATTGCAAAAAAGAAAGATGGACATGAATTCCCTGCTGACATTTGCGTAGTAAGTTATGTGTCAAATAAGCAAAAGAAGATGATATTGTTTATTAAAGATGTTACAAAAAAAGCAATGGAACATCTGAATATTCAAAAAAAATACAGTGCGCTAGAAATAGATAATGACAGAAAAAATAAAGAACTGATAAAAGCAAACAAAACGCTTGAAGAGCTAAATGAAAAACTGGAATTGTTATTGGTTTATCAGAATGCTATACTCGATAACGCGGCAGTAATGTTCATGGTAATAGACAGGGATGGTATCATTAAATTTTTCAATACAGAGGCAACTCATATTACCGGTTATACAAAAGAAGAGATAGTAAATAAAGAAACCCCATTTATATTTATTGATAAATCTGATACAGATAAATATAGAAAGCAGTTTTTTGAGGAGTTTGGACTTAAAATTGAAAAGGATTTTGAATTAATAAAGCTCAAATCAGAGAGAAACTTGTTTCATGATATTGAATGCAATATTATTAAAAAAGACGGATCTTGTGTTATCGCATCGGTTACTATTACGCCCATCTTTAATAAGGATAACGAAACTACGGGTTACCTCGCTTTTGCTATAGACATTACTGACAGAAAATTATCTGAAAAAAACCTCCAGGAATCGTTGAACAAGGAAAGAGAATTAGGAGAACTTAAAACCCGTTTCGTATCAATTGCATCGCACGAGTTTAGAACACCATTAAGCACTATCCTTTCCTCAGCTTGTTTGATTGGAAAATATACAAATACAGACGAACAACCTAAGCGAGACAGGCATATAAATAGAATCATATCATCGGTTAATTTATTGTCCGATATCTTGAATGATTTTTTAAATGTTGGTCAAATTGAAGAGGGAAAGATTCCTGTTAAAGTTACCGAGTTTGATATAAGTAAATTATTTGAGTCGTTGATTCAAGACTTAAAATCAAACATTAAAAATGGTCAAAAAATAAATTATATACATAATGGAGACAACATCGTTTATTCCGACAGCTCCTTATTGAGTAATATTTTAATCAATTTAATTTCAAATGCTATAAAATTTTCTCCCGAAAACTCAATCATTGTAATAGAATCTGTCAAGGTAAATAAATCGTTTACTATTTCAGTAAAAGACAATGGTATTGGAATTTCAGATGATGATAAAAAGCATCTTATGGAGAGATTTTACAGAGGCTCCAATGCAATTAACATTCAAGGTACCGGATTGGGAATGCATATCGTTTCAAAATATGTAGAACGATTGAACGGAAAGTTAGAATTTGAAAGTCAATTGAATTGTGGAACGGAATTTAAAATCATGTTACCAAATCAAAAAGAATCTGTAAAAAACGATTCTTTGATTTATGAAAATTGTTAATTAGCCTATATCTATATTTTCTTCTGTAGATTCTATGGAAGAAAACAAACGACTAACCTGCCTAATCCTTTTAGAAACTCACACAATCAGGCTTTTTATTGCCATTACTTCCAGTAAAGGGTAAAACCATGGTTTTATAACCATTGTAAAAAGTTGCCCACGGTTTTAACCGTGGGATAAGAACAGATAAATTCTAAACCAAAAATAAATATAAAATGAAAACACTTTTATTGATTGAAGACAATGACGAAATCAGAGAAAACACTGCTGAAATTTTAGAACTTGCGATGTATAATGTTTTTACAGCATCAAATGGAAAAGATGGACTGGAAAAGGCGATTGAAATAAAGCCTGACCTGATCATTTGTGACATTATGATGCCTTTAATAGACGGTTACGGTGTATTACATGCCATTCAAAAAAACGAATTGATTAAAAACACACCGTTTATTTTTTTAACTGCAAAAACCGATAGAACTGATTTTAGAAAAGGGATGGAGCTTGGTGCGGATGATTACATTTCTAAACCTTTTGACAGCACAGAATTGTTAAATGCAATCGATAGAAGAATCAAGAAAATAGAGTTACTAAAAAAAGATTTTACACCAGATCCTGATGGCATCAGTCAGATGATCAATGAAATGTCGTTTGGAGATCCAATTAAATCTTTAACTGAGCATAGAAGTATCAATAAATATAAAAAGAAGCAGGTTATTTACACTGAAGGGAATCACCCGATACAGCTATACTATGTATTAAAGGGAAAGGTAAAGACATTTAAATCCAATGACGATGGGAAAGAATTAGTCACAGACCTCTATTCTGCAGGCGATTTTTTAGGACATATAGCATTGCTTCAAGGTGGCTTATACAGGGAAACGGCTGAAGCTATAGATGAATGTGAATTGGCATTGATACCCAAAAAAGAATTTGAAGATTTGCTGAAAAACAGCCGTGAAGTCGCACAAAAATTTATTTCTTTACTGGCTAAAAATATTTCTGACAAAGAACACCATTTGCTCAGTCTCGCTTATAATTCTCTTAGAAAAAAAGTAGCAGACGCACTGGTGGTTTTAAAAAACAAATACCACACACAGGAAAATGACAAATTCAGAATAGATATCAGCAGAGAAAATCTTGCAACAATAGCCGGAACTGCCACTGAATCTTTGATTCGAACTTTGAGCGATTTCAAAAGTGAAAAAATAATTGATATAAAAGATGGTTACATATCTATAATCAACGACAAAAAACTGGAAGGTATGATAAATTAGAAGTATCTCCCTTTAGTATTACTTCTATGCAAAATTTCGTAAAATTAAATTTTGACTTATTGAATGTCGATTCAATTAATTCTATTTCATTACTCATTTTTGAATGTCGGGAAATGCTAAGTTCAGTAGCTTCACTAGCTGCTGAACTTTCTTCTTCAATCATAAGATTATAACGGTAAATATCATTTCTGAATATAGAAAAAATATTGTCTATTTTAATAAGACTGGTTTGATGCAAATCAAGAAGATTGATGTCTTTTTTTTCTTGGACGATACAGGATAAATCTGCTAATCGATTTTTTAATATTGTATTCTCTTCCTGAGCGTTACGGAGTGCTCTTTTCCACATCTCAATATCATAGCGATATTGCTGAAGTTTTGATTGATACATAGGTTGGTAATAGCGTTTATTGTTGATTCTTTTTCAGGTTGTTTCTAAGCAAACAAAATTAAAAATCTGCTTGAATTTTCCATGGATTAAAATCACATGTAAAAATGATTTTAATCACTTGTTATATTTAAGTATAATGTATTTGTTTGTTTTCTTTTTCTACCGATATCACTTATTTCTTGACTATATCCTTTATTTGAAGTAGGTTTGCGCAATTTCATTTATGAACGAGGATACCATCAAAAATATCGCACTCGGCACTTTAAAAATTCAGGTCTCTGCTATCAGTGGGCTATATGATTTTATAGATGATTCTTTTGTAAAAGCAGTAAAAGCCATTGCTGCATCGTCAGGACGAATTGTTTTAAGTGGAATTGGCAAAAGCGCTATAATTGCCCAAAAAATGGCAGCTACTTTGAACAGTACCGGAACACCTTCTTTGTTTATGCATGCCGCAGATGCCATTCATGGAGATTTGGGAATGATACAGAAGGAGGATGTTGTTTTGGTAATCAGTAAAAGTGGCGATAGTCCCGAAATAAAAGTTTTGGTTCCCTTATTAAAGGGTTTTGGAAATACACTGATAGGAATGGGAGGAAACGTTCATTCTTTTTTGGCTAACAATTGTGATGTTTTTATTAATACCACGATTGAGCAAGAGGCTTGCCCGAATAATCTAGCACCGACTAGTAGTACTACTGCACAAATGGTAATGGGTGATGCTTTGGCTGTTTGTTTGATGGAAATGAAAGGGTTTAAATCAGAAGATTTTGCAAGATTTCACCCTGGAGGAACTTTGGGAAAGAAGTTATATTTAAGGGTATCAGATGTAATATCTAAAAACATGCTGCCTTCTGTAACTACAGAATCCACTGTTAAAGAATTGATTTTTGAAATCACTAAAAACAGACTGGGAGCAGTTGCTGTCGTAAATGCATCAAATGAAATTCTAGGTATTATTACAGATGGCGACTTAAGAAGAATGCTCGAAAAAAACGAACACTTTTCGTCATTACGGGCTAAAGATATCATGAGTCATTCTCCTAAAAATATCTCATCTGAATCATTGGCAGCAGAAGCATTTGAGCTGATGAGAAATCACAATATCAATCAATTACTTGTAATTGAGGAAAACAAATATGCCGGAATAATTCATATTCAGGATATTATAAGAGAAGGAATTATTTAACGAATTGCATCGCGTTATGAATAAGAACAATTATGTTGCCATCATGGCCGGAGGAATTGGAAGCAGGTTTTGGCCAATGAGTAGGACAGATTTCCCGAAACAATTTTTGGATATTTTAAATACCGGAAATACCCTCATTCAATCAACATTCAACAGATTTGCATCTTTCGTTCCAAAGGAAAACATTTATGTTGTTACCTCTCATCAGTATAAATCCATTGTGATGGATCAGCTGAAGGAGATTCACCCCGACAACATATTATGTGAACCATCTCGAAAAAACACTGCGCCTTGTATCGCTTATATTTCTTTTAAACTTGCGCAGTTAAATCCGGAAGCAAACTTGATTTGCGCACCTGCAGACCACATTATTACGGATGAAACAGCTTTTCAAAAAGTATGTTTGGATGCATTGAATTTTACTGCCCATATAAAAGCATTGGTAACTTTAGGTATTAAGCCCACGAATCCCAATACTGGTTATGGCTATATTCAATATGAACAAATCAGCGTTAGTGAAAATGTTTACAAGGTTAAAACTTTTACAGAAAAACCTGATAAAGATCTTGCAAGAACATTTGTAGCAAGTGGCGATTTTTTATGGAATGCTGGTATTTTTGTATGGCAAATACAAAATATAATTAAGGCTTTTGAAAAATTCTTACCTGAAGTGTTTGAAGTATTTGATGCTGAAAAAAATTCGTTTAATAACAGTTCTGAGATAGCCGCCATAGAACGAATTTATCCTCAATGTGTCAATATCTCCATTGATTACGGCATACTTGAAAAAGCTGACAATGTCTATGTTATTCCTTCTTCCTTCGGCTGGAGTGATTTGGGAACCTGGGCAAGTGCATATGATACCTTAGAGAAAGATTATCTTGATAATGCCGTTGCCGGTAACAATGTGATGATTATAGACGCTACCAAAAACATGGTACATGCGGACAATAAAAAATTGGTACTGCTGCAAGGACTCGAAGATTTTATTGTTGTAGATACTCATGACGTTCTTTTGATTTGTAAGAAAGAAAAAGAACAAGAAATAAAAGATTACGTTGCCGAAGTGAAAAGAAACAAAGGCGAAAAATTTATATAATCACTAATTGATTCATTCCTTGCGTCCTGTTATTATTTCAAAGTTACCCAACGTTGGTACTACTGTTTTTACTGTGATGAGTGCATTGTCTGCACAACACAATGCTATCAATCTTGGCCAGGGATTTCCGGATTTTGCTATGAATGAAGAATTGATGGAATTGACTAATAGGGCAATTCGATCCGGGAACAATCAATATGTTCACATGTGCGGCTTTCCCTTATTACGGGAACGCCTATCCGAAAAAGTAAACAAGGAATATCAGGCGATTGTACATCCTGATAGTGAGATTACTGTTACACCAGGGGGCACATACGCCATTTATACTGCTTTTACAACAATATTACAGCCGGGAGATGAAGTGATTGTATTTGAACCCGCCTATGATTCCTATATCCCTAATATTGAAGTTAACGGAGCTATTGCTGTTCCTGTTCCATTGTCTTTTCCCGACTATAGTATCAATTGGGATGCAGTAAGAGAAAAAATAAATGCTAAAACAAAAGCAATTATTATCAATACACCTCACAACCCCTCTGGAAGTGTATTGAATGATGCAGATATTCAATCTTTAAGAAGTATAGTAGCCGCCACTGGAATTTTTATTATCAGTGATGAAGTCTATGAACATTTGATTTATGATGACAAACAACATTTGTCTATTCTACGTTATCCTGATCTTTTTGAAAGAAGTTTTGTTTGTTTTTCTTTCGGAAAAGTATACCATTGCACGGGATGGAAACTGGGCTATTGCATTGCTCCTGAGCCATTAATGAAGGAATTCAGGAAAGTTCATCAGTTCAATAGCTTTACCTGTAATTCTCCCATGCAGATCGCTTTAGCAGAATTTTTAAAAGACGAAAGTAAGTATAAATCATTGGGTTCTTTTTTACAAAAGAAGAGAGATTATTTTAAAGACTTGATGAGTCAAACAGCGTTTAAGCCTTTGCCTTCGCATGGCAGTTATTTCCAGTTGTATAGCTATGCTGATATTACTGATGCAGATGAATTTGACTTTGCTGTTCAATTAACAGAAAAAGCAAAAGTTACTACTATTCCTGTATCAGCTTTTTATAAGAATCCTATCAACAATAAGGTATTGAGATTTTGTTTCGCTAAAAAAGAAGATACATTGGAAGAGGCGGCTGATCGGCTCATTAAGTATTTACAAACCCTTTAATTCATTGCATTATTATTTGTGGAGACTGACAGTAAGTACCTTTCTGCCTTCTCCAAATCTTCCGGCACATCAACTTTAACACCCTCGTGTTCTGTGAGAATCATTTTTAATGTCACTCCATTTTCCAGGTATCTCAGACATTCAATTTTTTCAGCTATTTCCAGGGGAGTTGGATCCCATTGAGTGAATTGCAGCAACGCCGCTTTTCTAAACGCATATACACCTATGTGTTCAAAATGTGTAGTAGCAATTTTTTTTTCTCTAGGGTAGGGTATAATACTTCTACTAAAAAACAATGCATTCATTTTTTTATCTACTACAACTTTAACATAGTTAGGATTTTCTTTTAAACTTTCGTCATTCATTTTTTTCATAACCGAAGCAACCTGAACAGCTGAATCTTCGAATGCCAGCATTAATTTTTTAAGACTGTCTTTATCAATAAAAGGTTCATCTCCCTGTACATTTAGAATAATATCAACATCTAGTTTTTCTGCAGCTTCGGCGATCCTGTCACTTCCGCTCTCATGTTCACGAATACTCATGATCGCATTTCCACCATGTTGTACAATTTCCCGATAAATAATTTCACTGTCTGTTACTACTACCACGTCATCAAAGAGTCCGGTAGCTTTGGTATTATCATATGTATGCCTGATAACAGTTTTATTTCCAAGAGGCTGCATTAACTTATACGGGAACCTTGTTGCTGCATAACGAGCAGGAATCATGGCAATTTTCTTCATGTAATGAATTGAATAGTGAGTAATGTAAAATTATAGCAATCGTCAGAAATTGCAAGAAATCATTGTATTCATATTAATAATGCTATTTTAACAAAATTGAATCGCATTCAATGTGAATTTTCTTTCGAAATAGGTGTAAATTGCTCGCCCTTAGCAGTAATCAATCACTTATTGCAAACGAACCAATGATACTTGCATAGGAGTAAACAAAATGAATCAACAAATTATAAAGCATTTTGCATTTTTTTCCTTTTGTTATTTGATGATTTTTCGTGTAGCAGCACAGTGCCCATTGATGGAAGGAGCTATGATCAATAGCTGTGGCGCTAATGAAGGTCCAAATGAATTTATTGTTTTTTCTACAACAAGACCAAACCCTGTAAGTGCATATAATTTTTATTACAGCTTAAACAATCAGCCAAGCAGCAATCCCACAAAAACACTTGCAGGAGCTTCTGTTTCCAATAAGTCCGGAACAGGTACGATTACTTCGTTATGTTGTAAAATTAAAAACGTAACAAGTCCGACGGCATTTATACCCGCAAATAGTAAAGTTATTTTTATCCCGAGTAATTTTGACTGGCAGTATAACATCAGTTCATTGTGCAGTGGTGATACTATTTATGTTGCATTCATAAATACATCAATAGCGCCAACGAACTGGGATGTCGCAGGTAATTTGGGCAACTTTCCCGCAACAAGGTATCTTCAAATTGTAGATATCATCAATAATTGTTTGTCATTGCCAGTAAGCTATGATCAATCCATTTGGTCTGCCAATTTAGATGGTAATGCAGCATTATGGAACAGTGCAGGATCTCCTACCGGCTTTAACAATGGTTGTGATTTCGGACCTTCCGGTCCTTCAATTAGTTTTACTAACTCAACAATTTGTTTAGGAACATCTTCCACTTCGATTCCTTTTACCATTACAGGCTGTCCGGATAAATATTCCATTACTTGGAATGCAAGTTCAGTAACCGCAGGATTCAGCAATATTACAAATGCGTCTTTGCCAACCTCGTCATCATTCATTTTAAATATCCCACCTACAGCTGTAGCAGGAAATTATTCTGCAAATCTTACGATTCAGAATAGTCTATCCAATGTAACCAGTACATTTCCATTAATGATAACAATTACTGACAGACCAACAATTGTAGCTCCGTCAAATAAAACCGTTTGCAATGGGATAGTATTGTCTGCAACAAATTTTATGAGTTCTACTTCCGGAGCAACATACTCATGGACCAATGATAACACTTCAATAGGGCTATCGGCTTCAGGCAATGGAAGCGTGCCTGCTTTTACTGCAGTAAACACAGGAGCAATTCCTCAAACGGCCAATGTTTTTGTAACAGCTGATGTAAACGGATGTTCCGGAACACCTGTCAGTTATACAATAACGGTCAATTCTAATACCACCCCTTTATTTACCCAAATTGAATCAGTTTGCACAGGCACTTCATTTAATTTGCCAGCAATATCCAATAATGGAATACTGGGGTCATGGGATCCTGCGATTAATAATAATACTACTACAACCTACACATTTACTTCGGACCCAACAATGGGAAATTGTGTTTTACCGGTAACAATGACGGTGGAGGTTCATGATATAAATGTAGATGCAGGGGTCGATAATATTGTGACCGCTTATGTACCTTACCAATTACAGGGAAGTGGCGGCGCTACAAATCTTCAATACACTTGGGTGCCTTCATCCGCATTAAACAATCCTACTGTTCCTAATCCAATTGCTGTATTAAATTCAGATACCAAATTTTATCTCACAGTATCAGACGGATCAGGATGCAAAGGATATGATTCAGTAATGATAAGGGTTTACAGAGACAGCGGCTTTTATGTACCCAGCGCTTTTACGCCAAATGGAGATGGCTTAAATGATGTAGTAAAAGTGATCCCAGTGAGTATTTCAAAAATAGAATATTTTCGGATTTTCAACAGATATGGAAACCTGGTTTTTGAAACATCAGATATTTCAAAAGGTTGGGATGGAAATTACAAAAACAAAAAACAAGATACAGGAAGCTATATTTTTATTGTAAAAGGAATTAGCATTACCGGAACCCCAGTTGTCAGAAAAGGAACTTTGCTGTTAATCAATTAGCCATCTTTCAAGACGCTCAAATTTCAAAAACTAAGTAGAAACAACTAGAACAAATATATATTGTTTACTAGCGCTTTTTATTAATATAGAAAGCTAATAAACAGTAGAGCAACTTGTATTAATTTTACTCCTATTATTCAATGATTGAGAATTTTGGGCAAAACTTTTTAGAAAGGTAAATTTAAATAATTAGGAAAAATAAGTATTAAAAAATCCAACTTATTAGATTCCAAAGGCAATGTACTAAAAGAACTTTCATAATCAAACGATAACTATAACAGCTTTTGCCGAACTTCAGTAATACAATGTACCATCAACAATTAGAAAGGCAAATAAAAAAATATCTTGACAGCTCTCTTCAGAATGATGAAGGGATCAAGAAGCTGTTAACTGCAGTGAGTCAGTCTTATAACAATTATGAGAGAGACAAAGAGCTAAGTGACCACGCATTTTCAATCAGTGAGAAGGAATATCGGGATGTAAACAATCGATTGAAAAAAATGACCGAAGATCTCGAGGAAATGGTAAGCGAAAGAACCAAAGAGCTTTCAGATATTGCCCAATTTCCTCTGGAAAATCCGAATCCTATTTTCCGAGTTTCTATTGATGGGGCTATTATTTTTTACAACCCTCCAGCTGCTTTAATACAATCATTAATATATTGCGGTAACGAATATTCCGTAACTGACTTTTTTTTCTTCATCACTCAAAACATTCCTGAATCGGGCTCAATTGAAGTGACCGTTGATCATCTTCAATTTCTTTTTTATTACAGAAAAGTACAGGGAAAAAATTATATTAATTTTTATGGTGCTGATGTAACAGAGGCTAATTCATTAAGAGTAATTGCTCAGGAAAACTATCAGCGCCTAAGAAGTTTTTTAGAAAAAACAGAAGATATTTTTTACATTATCTACGACAATCACAAAGAAAAAAATCTGGTAACCTCCAAATGGGCCAATATTTTCGGATTTGACCATACTGCGGGCATTGATATTTTCAAGGAAAGAAGCAAACATGTAAAAAGTGAATCTGCAAAAAAACACATTGCTCACTTTGAATATCTTGAAGTAGGTGAGCAGAGGGAAATTATTTATCAGGTAGAAAATATCAAAACGGGAGAACTCTTTTGGTTGTCCGAGTCAATCAGCAGGTATTATGATGAGAATTTGAATGATTTTGCACTCAGTGGAAGAATAAAAAATATAACCACTAAGCAGTTGTATTCGATGCAAATTCGGGAAGGAGAAGAGAGATTCAGAAATCTGATCGAGTCCGTTCCAGTAATGGTTTGGGTGTCCAATGAAAACAATGTAGTAACATACAGCAACAATACTTTAAAGAAGTTTCTTGGGTTTTCACTGGAAAACATGAAAGACTTCAGGGATTATATTTCCTTTGTTCACCCATCAGACAGAAACATTGCAATTACTGAATGGAAAAAAAATATAGAAAGAAAAAAGCCTGTTCAAAGTGAATACAGGCTGCGAAACGCTAATGGAAAATACCATAATATTCTTGAAAAAGCAGTCCCAAGATTTTACTCAGATGGGAAATTTGCAGGTTATATAGGTGCCTATTTTGATCTAACCAAGGAAAAAGAATTCCGAAATACACTTACGCTTGAGAAAGAAAAGCTTGAGCTGATGACGCAAAACTCTCCCGACATTATCATTTTAACTGATCAGTTGGGTATCGTAGAATATGTTTCGCCCACAACAAAGAGGATATTGGGGTATTCGGAAAAAGAAATGCTAAAGAAAAATCTGAAAAAATTTATTTGCAAAGAATGCATAAAACAACTTGAAAATCAGATTTGGCTTAAAAGTAAAAAAAATGATAAAAGCAAGTTTGAATATAGAATGATTAAAAGCAATGGAGAAATGATTTGGGTAGAGTCGGTCATTTCTATTATTCAGGAAAAAAATAAAGACGAAAGAAAGTATTTGATGCACAACAGAGATATCAATGCAATTAAGGAGGCAGAACAAGTATTGATTGAAAGTGAGCAAAAATATCGCGGTCTTTTTGAAAACATGCATTTGGGGGTAATGGAGGTGGATTTGAATGATAACATTGTATGGGTAAACAAATCATTTGAAGAGTTGTCAGGTTATACAAAAAACCAACTGAAAGGGAAAAATGCATCAAAAACATTTTTGGTCGAGTCAAATTCAATAGAAATGATGAAAGATATTTCTGTTACAAGATTTCAGAGAAAAGACTCTATCTATGAAATAAAAATCAAGAAAAAGAATGGTAATTTATTAGATGTTGTTATAAGCGGTTCACCAATAATAGATATTAATGGGAATGTAAGAGGATCTGTAGGAATTCATTGGGATGTTTCCGAAATCAGAAGAATGGAAAAAATAATTGAAGAAGAAAAAATAATTCGTCAGAATGAAGTGATGAAAGCAACGTTGAATGCAGAAGAACAACAAAAAGAAATCCTTGGCAATGAATTACACGATGGAGTTGGTCATATATTAACCTATACAAGTCTTTTTTTGCAAATGGCTGCAAATGCCGAAAAATTTGGCCCAGAACTTTTTTTAAAAGCACATAAAAACGTAGAAAAAGCAATTAATGAAGTAAGAAGAATTTCAAGAACCCTCGTGCCCGCAGCACTTACAGACCTTGGGTTAAAAGAAGCCATTATCGAATTGTTTTACCAGTTTTCTGATGTAAAGAATATAAAGTTCACATTGGATGCAAATTCCAAACATTTCAGTGGTCTCTCATTTGAGGCACAGCGAACCATATACAGAATAGTTCAAGAAATGGTAAACAATGCCGTTAAATATTCCAAGTGTAATAAAATAAATCTTTCATTCAATAGAGATCAATCACTGCTCTCTATAAAATTCAATGATAACGGTATTGGATTTAATTTGAACAAATTAAAAAAGGGCCTGGGTTTAAAAAGTATCAACAATAGGGTCTATTTTTATGGAGGCACATCACAGATAAAGTCTATCAAAGGAAAAGGAACAAGCTTTTTAATTAACTTCCCATTAAAAAGCATCAAAGAAATAGTCAATAAACAGCAAATAAAATCCGTAAACCAAAAAGAGTAACAAATGGAAAAGAAAATCTCAATAATTATTTTTGATGACCATAATTTGGTCGCCGAGATGTGGTCTGAAATGATTAACGCTGATGAAAGATTTACAGTTACCGCAATTTGTAACGACACTTCTGATAAGTCAATTGAAGTTGTCAGAACAAAAAGACCCGATATAGTCATCATGGACATTAATATTATGCCGATATCCGGTATAGATGCTACCAAACAGGTTAAAAAGGTTTCACCCGGAACCAAAGTAATTGGCGTATCGATGCATAACCAACCTTCTTTTGCCAAAAGAATGCTTAAAAACGGCGCCTTGGGATATGTTACCAAGAACAGCAACAGAAAAGAAATGTTTGAAGCGATACTTTCTGCAAATGCAGGTAAAGTTTTTATATGCAAGGAAATTCAGGAAAATCTTACCAAGCAAGTATTTGAAGATGAAGAGACACCCGATATCAGTAAAATTTCTGAAAGAGAAGTGGAAGTATTGAAACACATAAAAGATGGTTTATCTTCAAAAGAGATTGGGGAGAAATTGTTCTTATCTACAAGAACAGTTGAGGTACACAGATCCAATATTTTAAAGAAGCTAAACCTAAAAAACACTGCTTCGTTATTGAAGTTTATACATAATTCCTCATTAGACATTTAGCGCCTATAAAGGTTTCAAAGCACACTTCAATTTTGATTAATTTATTGTAAAAAGAATAGCCAGCCACAATCCTTATTTTAAAAAAACGATTGATTTATAAATAAGTAACAATACTTATAAAATCATAGTTAAACTTCATGAATTGATTAATTTAAGTCCGATTTATTTATTTAGTGAAAGAACATTCCATTAGCTTTATTTCACTAAACCAAAAGTTCAGATTTAATTCAGTTTTCTTTCAATAAGCGATACTTCTCAACATATTCCTATGATTACATTTCTTTAAAACCCGGCATATTTGCCGGGTTTTAAATTATATCATATACCGCAGTAAATATTTTAACTTTGAAAAAAATTGTATTGAATATATGTGCGGTATAGCCGGCTCCATTAATTACAGTCTGTCTTATGACACAATAAATAATGCAATGTTGCATCGCGGCCCCGATGAACAAAACGGCTTTCGGTTTTCCAATGTTGATTTGTATCACTTGAGATTATCTATTCTCGATATGGGGGGAGGAAAACAGCCCATGACCCTGCATAACAGGTATACTTTGGTTTTTAACGGAGAGATTTACAATCATCGGGATCTAAGAAAGCAATTTAATCTGACCGCTGCCACCAATTCAGATACAGAAACTCTTTTGTTGTTGTTTCAAAAAATAGGAGAAAATTGCCTTCAATATTTAGATGGTATGTTTGCTTTTGCAATTTATGATGCAGACGAAAAGAAATTATTTTTAGCAAGAGATCGCGCAGGAAAAAAACCATTGTATTTTTTCAAAGATGAAGAAAAAATTGTTTTTGCAAGTGAATTGAATTGTTTGAAACAATTATTGCCATTGAAGTTGAATATCAACCATTTTTATCATTATTTGCGTTTTGGTTCTTTTTATAAAAAAGCCACACCTTATTTTAATGTAAATGAATTGACTGCTGGAAGTTTACTTTATATTGATTGTAATAATTTAGAGACCACAGAAAAAAAATGGTGGAATATTCACGATTCTTTTTTGCATGAAAACAAAGATAGTTTTGAAGAAGCCCTCATTAAAACAGAAGAATTGCTTCACACATCTGTCAAAAGAAGAATTGAGTCAAGCGATCTTGAAGTTGGCACTTTTTTAAGCGGGGGAATAGACAGCGGTTTAATTACGGCTATTGCCAGCAATTATGTTGAAAAATTGAGAACTGTAACGGTTTCATTCGAAGGAGAATATAATGAAGCACCTTTGGCAAAACTTGTTGCAAATAAATACAATACCCAACATACTGAAATCAACATTTCATATAAGAATCTCAGAGATGATACAGAGCAAATAATTTGTAATTATGGAGAACCTTTTTTTGACAGCTCTGCAATCCCATCATTTTATGTTAGCAGAGAAGCGAAAAAAAATATAACAGTAGTGCTAACCGGTGATGGTGCAGATGAGTTGTTTGGGGGATATCGGAGGTATATACCTTTTGCAAAGCATGATTTTTTTAAAAAAAATAAATCATTGCAATTTTTTGCAAACATGTTTCAATCAATGCTGCCAGCACCAAACGACAAAAAAACTGCTTACAACCAAATGTATCGGTTTTTGTCCTTAGCAAAAAAATCAGGCATAGAGTCCTATTTAAGTGCAGGGATGGATATTTTTGAAGAGTATGAAAACAACTTTCTGTCAGAAAATAAATTTTATTTAAAAGAAGTTACAGAAGATTTTAATAAAATAAACAACAGTTCATTATCAGGGCTAGGAAAAATAATGAACCTGGACTTTGATATTTTTTTATTTAATGACGTATTGGTTAAAATGGATATTGCCACCATGCACAATTCATTGGAGGCCCGCAGCCCTTTTTTATCCAAAGAGTTGTTGGAGTATATTCCATCAATACATGATGAGTATAAAATACATGGTGGCAGTACTAAATATATTTTGCGTAATCTTGCAAAAAAATATTTACCAAAGGAAATCATACATCAGCCCAAAAGAGGGTTTGAAGTTCCTTTGAAAAATTGGGTTAATAATGAGCTGAAGGACTTGGTATATGATTATGTAGGAGCGTCTGATGCATTTGGTAAAACTATTATTAAACCTGAGTTTATAAACAGGTTATTGCAAAAAAAAATAAAAATGCCGGCAGAAAAAAGGGCAAAGATGCTTTGGACAATCTTTTGCATGGAGGTTTGGTATAAAAAAGTTTACCTTACTTGATGCAAAATGAGTTTGATTTTTTATAAATGAAGTCTAAATAGTTTTTAAATACCCAATGGTTAAAAACATCGTTATTTTAGAGAACAATATCATTTCTACTCTTACAGTTAGAAGTAAATTAACGCGTGTATTAATTGACAAGGGATTTAACGTAACAATTCTAACTACGGGAACAGAACTACAATTACAAAAAGCAAAGGACGATGGGTTTAATGTGATTGATGTTAAGAGTGGAACACAAAACCCGTTTGATATTTTCCGATATATGTTTAATATCAGAAAGGCCATCAAAAAATGCAAAGCCGATGTTTGTTTGACATTCACAATAAGACCCGCAATTTGGGGCAATCTGATGACTAGGCAACTTGGTATACCAACCATTACAAACATTACGGGCGTAGGCCCTCTATTTGAAAGTAAAAAACCTGCCTATAAGTTTGCAAGATTGCTTTACAAAATATCACTAAAAAAAACGGCGAAGATATTTTTTCAAAATAAGGACGACAGAGAATTGTTTCTTAAAAACAATTTTGTTGTGGAGAATGTATCTTCTTTGATACCTGGCTCTGGAGTAGATCACGACCATTTTTTTCCTGACAATAATATCAGACCTAAAGACAAGTTCATTTTTTTATTTATTGGAAGACTTTTGAAAGACAAAGGCATTGTTGAATATATTGAAGCCGCCCGCCTAATTAAGAAAGAGTATCCTGATATAGAGTTTCGTGTGATTGGCCCTTTATGGCAACAGAATTTGAAAGAAAATACTATTACGGAACCTCAGTTACGGTCATGGATAGACGAAGCTGTTATTAATTATTATGGCGAAGTGTTGGATGTTAGAGAACATATAGCTTCCGCGACTTGTATTGTATTGCCATCTTACAGGGAAGGCACCAGCAATGTTTTGTTGGAAGCATCTTCTATGGAAAGACCTTGTATTACCACCAATACAACTGGTTGCAAGGAAATTGTTGAAGAAGGCGTTACTGGTTTTTTATGTAATGTTTCAGATTCTTACGATCTGTATGTAAAGATGAAAAAAATGTTTTTGTTGTCAGAAGATAATATTGTTGAAATGGGTAAGAACGCCAGAGAGAAAGTTAAAAGAGAGTTCGACAAGAAAATTGTCATTGACGCTTATATCAAAGCAATCGAAACCACCGCAACTAATAGCTAATCAAATTTGAAAATATCTACTTTTTAAATTTATAAGCGGAGAATTTTCGTTAAATTTTAAAAAAAAGCCCCTTTTTTCTTTGAAATTTTATAGTCCAAGAAAACCATCATTTTATCACACAAATAGGAATATTTTTGTTGCCACAGCAATTTTTTTAAATGCAAAAAGTGATGTTAATGAAAATCCATTATAAAAAATATTAATTTAATTACATGATTATTGATACAATAAAAAACGCTCATAAATATTTTGGGATTCATTCATTTTTTGAAAAAGCTTTTGAACATATCAACCAGTTTAATTTAAATGACACCCAGCCCGGAAAATATGATATTGCTGAAGGCCTTAAAGCTATCTATAGTATAGCTCCTGGAAAATCAAAAGAAGCAAGTCTTTCTAAATTTGAATGCCATAATCTTCACATAGACATTCAGTTATGTGTTAAAGGTATTGAAACTATTGGCTGGAAACCAAGAGAAAAATGTACTCAAGCCAATGGAGAATATAACGTCGATAAAGATGTTCAATTTTTTAATGATTCGCCTGACATGTTTTTTCAATTAACAGATGGACAATTTGCAATCTTTTTTCCTGAAGATGTTCATGCCCCTATGATTGGGGAAGGGGATATTAATAAACTTGTTATCAAAGTAAAAGTTTAAGTACTCTTATAAAAATTAATCGGAGGTTTAAAAATAATTTTATCAATAACTAATTATTCAATGAAATAAAAAGCAATAGATACAATTTTACAACAAGGGATACTTCCTTTGTATTTTAATGCGGATGAAACTGTAAGTATTGAAATTCTGAGAGCAATGTACAATGCAGGAATAAAGGCTGTCGAATATACCAACAGAGGGGAAGCCGCATTAAATAATTTTAAAAAGTTGGTTGAAATAAGAAATGCTGAAATGAGTGAAATGCTTTTAGGAGTTGGCACCATTAAGAATTTGCAACAGGCAGAGGATTATATTAGTGTTGGAGCTGATTTTATGGTAAGCCCGGGCTTTGTTAAGAAAGTTGCAGACAAAGCAAACAGCATAGGCATGCTTTATGCCCCAGGTTGTATGACTCCGACTGAAATAATTGCTGCTGAAAACAATGGTGTTACTTTTATCAAACTATTTCCTGGAAATATGCTTGGACCTGATTTTTTAAGTAGTATCAAAGAGATTTTCCCTAAACTATTGTTTATGCCAACAGGAGGCGTAGATACAACCAAAGAAAATATTGAAACTTGGTTTAAAGCCGGTGTTTGCGCGGTGGGAATGGGCAGTAAACTTATTAGTAAAAAATTGATGGAAGCAAGAGATTACATAACAATTGAAGAATCAACCAAACAAGTATTATCTTTAATTCAATCAATAAAAAAATAGGTTATGAATACAGCAAAAAAAATAGGTACTTATAGATGGGTGATTTGCGCTCTATTGTTATTTTCCACGACTATTAATTACATGGATCGGCAGGTCATTGCATATCTAAAAGATTTTTTTTGTACCGATATTGAAAAAGGCGGGTTTGGTTGGACCAACACTGAGTTTGCATATGTAACATCTTTCTTCACTGCATTCTATGCTGGAATGACAATATTAGCAGGATGGATAATAGACAAAATCGGCACAAAACTTGGTTTGGCGTTTTCATTAATTATTTGGTCAGTTTTTGGCATAGCTAATGCATTTGTAGGCGGTGCCGTAACTCTTCATGTGATAATGAGAAGTTTTTTTGGATTGGGAGAAGCGGGAAATTTCCCCGCATCTATCAAAACAATAGCTGAGTGGTTTCCCAAAAAAGAAAGAGCATTGGCAACAGGAATATTTAATAGCGGATCAAATATAGGAGCAATGATTGCAGCTTTGTTTGTTCCTTGGTGTATGACATATTTCGGAACAGATTTGGGTTGGAAAATGTCCTTTATCATAACAGGTGTTGTTGGATTTATTTGGTTAATATTTTGGTTTGTTGCGTATGAAACTCCCGCAAAACACAAAAAACTAACCAAAGAAGAGTTTGATTATATCCATATTGACGATAAGGATGATGCAATTGTAGATAATACTGCCGGTACGAAAACATCTTGGAACAAGCTATTCAGTTTCAAACAAACTTGGGCATTTTTCTTTGGCAAATTTATGACGGACGGCGTTTGGTGGTTTTATCTATTTTGGCTACCCGATTTTCTAAAGAAGCTCTTCCATATGACAACCCTAGAAGTAAGATGGCCTTGCTTTATAGTATACGGGGTTGCAATTTTTGGTAGTGTTTTTGGCGGAAGTCTTCCCTTATACTTAATAAATAGAGGAATGGAAGTATACAAAGCAAGAATGACAGCAATGTTAATCATAGCATTTATTCCATTAATCGTGTTGTCATTACCTTATTTTGGAAATACGGAAATATTCAAAGATTCCGCAATGTACTATGCAGTAGCGATAATTTCAGTTGCAGCTGCAGCACATCAGGCATGGTCTGCAAATTTGTTCACAACAGTTTCAGATATGTTCCCCAAAAAAGCCGTGGGTTCAGTAACAGGTATCGGAGCAATGGCAGGCGGATTAGGAGGCGTTCTTGTTCAACTTCTTGCCGGCAAATTAACAGATTTATATAAAGATAATCCTCAAAAAGCATATTTAATCATGTTTATTATATGCGCTTTCGCATATTTAATAGGATGGATGATTATGAAGTCCTTGGTTCCTCGACACAAAAAAATAGCAATGTAATTTTAGTTATTTTATGCTCCACAAGCATTCTAATTTTAATGTGTTTGCAAAAACCGCAAATGCAATCCTTTTTATCATTGGGCAATTTTTTAATTGTTAACCTTTAGGTAATACATAAATTAGCAAACAACTGATTTTGTTTTTCTATTTTTGCATTCATTAAAGGAATATATTGAATTGCGATATTGTTACATGTATTAGTAATTGTTAAAAAAAAACAAAAAAATATTTTTTCTGTAAAAAAATACTTTTACATTTAGATTGTAATTTAAAATCCTTACCCTAAATACTTTTGTTTCATTTGCGGAAAATGTAGTGTGCTTTTAAAAAATGACAGTTAGAATTATTGAATTTTTTTTATAAAATAATTAAATAAACAAAGCCCTAAATAAACCTTCTCTTAATTAAACACAGAGGATTATTAAGGCCATAACTTCAAAATAAATATACATGATAAACCTTTTGGTATACCATGTGACAAAAATAATAAACTAAAATCATGCACATGAAATCGAGTATTTACGCAAGTATTAAGTCCTTTGCTTCTAAAAAACTATTGAGCATTTTTTGTTTGATGGCTTTAACTTTTGGTTTAAATCAAAGTTATGGGCAAGTTAACGTTATACCCAAACTCTACTTTACAGCAAGGAATACGCCATCAGGAGCCACAAATTGGACAATAACTGCTACGATAAATAATGCCGCCACAGATTATTGGAAATTGCTTTCAGGGTTCAATAGTATGACCTCACCATCAATGAACTTTTCTCAGTACACAAATATTAATGTTGCATTAAGCTTACAGTCATTTGGTACGATTTCTAATAATTCGGATAAAATAAAAATTGAGATTTACGATGGATCAACTTGGTCACAAGTAGGCAACTTGCTTACTACTGGATCTCTTGGAACTCAAAGTGTAAGTTTACCATACACATATTCATCAGCACAAATAAGGGTTACGGCTCCTAATGCAACTTCCTCGGTTGGTGCAAGAGTATTATCTATAGACATTACAGGAACGGCATCTTTACCAACTACTCCAACAATCACAGGTTCAGCTACAGCCACTGCATTCACAACTACATACGGAACGGCGTCTGCAGCTCAAGCCTTTTCTGTTTCAGGAGCAGCTCTTACTGCAAACATGATTGCAACAGCACCAACAGGATTCGAAGTTTCAAGAGATGGAACGAACTATCAGGATACGGTGATTTTTGCTCAATCAGGCGGTAGCACAAGTGGTTCATTAAGGGTTCGCTTAAAGGCAACTGCGACAGTGGGGGGTTCTTATAACGCTCAAAACATTGTATTGAGTTCTACGGGTGCAACATCCGTTAACATAGTTACTGCTGCTTCTGGCAATAGCTTAAGCACTAAAACACTTACTGTTACTGGTCTTTCAGCAGCAAATAAAAACTATGACGGTAATACAGATGTAACAGTTTCAGGAACGCCGGCTTATTCAGGGTTGGTAAACAGTGAGTCATTTACTGTAAACGGTACCGTAAGTTGGGCATTTGCAGATGCAAATGTTGGTAATGATAAAACGCTTACAAGAACGGGAAGTTATAATGCCCCTTCTTCCAATTATACCGTTACACAACCATCATTAACGGCAAGCATTTTGGCTATTGTACCAACAGCTCCTACCATTACTTCTATCACTGCAGGTAATGGGATATTGAGTGTTGCATTTACAGCGCCTTCATCAAATGGAGGAGCTTCCATTACTAACTACGAGTATTCTACCAACGGAGGCCAAAACTTTACAGCATGCTCACCTGCTGTTACCGGAAGTCCTTTAACGATCAGTGGACTTACTAATGGCACTTCTTATGATATACAAATTAGGGCTGTTAATAGCGTAGGGCAGGGTGCTGCATCAGCAACCTCTACCGCAACACCTTCTGCACCATCTTCCCCAACGATTTATGCTTCAGGAAGTCAATCTGCGCTAAGTACAACCTATGGAACAGTCAGTAGCGCAAATAGCTTTACGGTATCAGGAGTTGCTTTAACTGAAGGAATGTTAATTACACCTCCAGCAGGTTTTGAAGTATCTCAAACAAGCGGAACTACAGGTTTTGCAACTACACAAACGGTTGCTCCTGTTGATGGAGCTGTATCAAGCACAACAATATACATCAGATTGGCTGCGACAACATCAGCTGGTATATATAGTGGAGACATTACTATATCTTCTGCAGGTGCTACAAGTGCAACGATTGCAACTGTAAGCAGTACAGTAAATACCAAAGGTCTGACAATTAATGGTCTTAATGCTTCTGATAAAGTATATGACGGAACAACTTCGGTAACCATTTCCGGCACTCCTGCTTATGTTGGGCTGGTAAATGGAGAGTCTTTTACCGTAAACGGAACGGCAAGTTGGTCATTTGCAACAGCAAGTGTGGGAACAAACAAGCCTCTTACATTGAATGGTACTTATAGCGCACCATCTGCAAACTATACCGTAACACAGCCATCATTGACTGCTTCTATTACAAAAGCTACTTTAACTGTCAGCAATGCCACAGGTGTTAGCAAAGCATATGATGGAGGTACCAATGCTACTTTTACTAGTACATTAAATGGTGTGTATGGTACAGATTCAGTAATCCTTAACGCTACTGGAAGCTTTACATCTCCTGACGCAGGAACAGCAATTACCATTACTCCAACTGCTACTATTTCAGGGTCAGCGGCGGGAAATTATGAGTTGGTTCAGCCAACAGGATTAAGTGCAGACATCATCAAAGCAAATCAGACGATTACTTTTGCAAATTTACCCAACAAATACAACAACGAAGCTGCATTCAATCTATCAGCAACTACCAATTCCGGATTAACAATTAGTTATTTCAGCTCCAATACTTCTGTTGCCACCGTTAGCGGAAATACAGTAACCATTGTTGGACCCGGCACTACCAATATTACCGCCTCACAATCAGGAAATCAGAATTACAATGCGGCTACAGATGTGGTAAGATCATTGACCATCAATGGTGTGTTGCCAAACATCACTATGATGAGCACTTCTTATTCACAGAACTTCGATGGAATGGGAAATACTGCTGGAGCAACTATTCCATCTGACATTAAAATAGGCACAGATTGGTCTACAGGAACTACTGTAACTGCTGTAGCAGCTGGTACATCTGGTACTGGAACAGTTGCTACATCAGGTGGTACATACAACTTTGCAAATGGTGTTACGGCAACTTCTACAGATAGGGCAATAGGGTTTATAAACACTAGTGGATTTACTTCCCCTAAATCAATCATTTTAAAAATAAATAACAATACAGGGTCAACTATTTCTAAATTAGATATAGCTTTTGACTATGAAAAATATAGATCTGGATCTAGGGCTTTTGACTGGACTTTCTTTCATGGTAGTACTTCCAGCCCATCAACTGCCGCAACAGACGGAAATCAATCCTACTCAGCTGATGCAAATAACACCACTGTTTACAATCCACCAACGACTATCAACAAAAACTTCTCAATTACCGGATTATCAATTCCCAACGGATCATCCTATTATTTGATGTGGACGTTTACCGGTGTGGGTGGGTCCTCAAATGGTCAGGGTATTGGAATAGACAATGTCAACATAACCGCCAAGTCTATACCCACTATTAGTAATCCTACTGTTACGAACATAACAAACATCAGTGCTGTTTTAGGTGCAGAAGTTATCGGTTTAGGAACAGCCGGAAATATCACAGAAAGGGGAACAGTGTACAAAACGGCTACTGGTGTGGCTGCTACAGACAGTGCTTTGGCTGAGGGAGGTACTTCTTTAGGGGTGTTTACGCATTCAAGAAATTTAAGTCCTCAAACAAGATATTACTTTAAAGGGTATGCAATCAATGCCGATGGAACAGCTCTTTCTTCAGAGTCAAGTTTTTATACCTTGGCTAATCCACCCATTGCACAACCTGCATCCATCACTGCAACTCCATTCTCTTCAAGTCAAATAAACCTGACTTGGCCGAATGCAACATTTCCAACAACAGGAGCAACCAACAGAAAATACATTTTGTTGATGGCTAAGTCACCGAATTTGCCCACGTTCACAGCGTCAAATGGTACAGCGGTTAGTGTTGGAGACAGCACTACAATTGTAGACCAATATATAGCTTATGATTCAACATTGCAAACCATTTCTGTAAGTGCAACAGGACTTGAACTTGCAACTTCTTACAATTTCTTGTTGATACCTTATTGCTATGGCAGCAATGTTGCAACAAACAATTATTTAACAGCCAATGCATTAACAGCAACAGGAACAACTTCGTCAGTATTTCCTCCAACTTTATCATCAACAACTGTTACGAACATAACAAACAACAGTGCAACGTTGGGCGCTACTATTGTTACAGATGGTGGGGCAGATATCATTGAACAAGGTACCGTTTACAGCACATCTTATCCTGTATCTATTTCAAATAATAAATTAGAATTGGGTCAAAATGGTTTAGGTTCTTTCACACAGAATCGTACAAACCTCAAACCTGAAACCAAATATTATTTTGCAGGTTATGCGGTAAACGCTGGTGGTGCTATCGCTTTGAGTACTGACAGTAGTTTCTATACTTATTCTAATCCACCGGTGGCAGTATCCTCATCTTTAACTGCTGCGCCAGTTTCTGGATCGTCTATTAAATTAAACTGGACACCCGCTTCATTCCCTGATTCAGGTGCAACATCCAAGCGCTATTTGTTATTGAGGGCTGTTTATCCAAACGTACCTGTATTAACCAGCTCAAATGGACAAACAATAGCAGTGGATACCAACACAACAACTATTGTAACTAGTAGTCTTACGGATGCAGATTCTACATACACAAATACAGGCCTGTCATCTGCAACGAGGTATAACTACATTCTAATTCCGTTTACTTGGAATGGATCATCGGGGTTGACCAGAAATCTTTTGACAACAGGAGTACCAACGGCTGATGCAACAACTCTTGCACCTACTCCAACATTCCAACCTTCTGGACTTGTATTCAGCTCAACAACCTGCAATGGAATGACACTTACTTGGAAAAAACCAACAACTATCACAGTAAATGGTTACATTGTTTTACAATCAAGTGGAGTTACAGTACCAAATATTGACCCTGTTCCAGGTATTCAATATTTCGCTGGTAACACAATTGGAAATGCTATTGTTGCTTATATAGGAGCCGACACATCGTTCAATGCTGGGTCATTAACTGATCTAACCAACTATAATTTTAAAATATACGCTTACAATGGAAGCGGAGATGGTAATATATCTTATAGAACATTATCTCCATTGAGTGGATCCAATTCAACAATTATCTCTTCTACTCCATTGGCATCAGCTGCAACTGGAATTTCATTGAATGGATTTACTGCAAACTGGAATTCCGCAAGTTGTGCAACAAATGGCTATCAATTAGATGTAAGTGCCTTTACTAATTTTTATGATACAAGTGTCGCGGCTACATCTGTAGCTTCAGAAGGATTTGAAAATAGCTTGTCATTATTTACTTCTGCTGGAACGGGTTCAATCTATCTTTCTGGAAATTCAAACCATATCAGTAAACCATTCTATACAGAAGGAACATACGGATTTGGGGTAAATAATGGAGTAGATACAATCATGACTTCTTTTTTAAATACTTCAAATTATGGAGCACCTGAGCTTAGTTTTAATCTTGCTGCATTCTCTTATCCTACAACAACAAATGGATTGGATGCTCCAGACTTTGTGAGAGTAGATATAAGCCCAGATGGTGGTTCAAATTGGTTTAATACACTTACTATTACTGGAAATGGCAATGCTTATTGGGGATTTGACGCCCCATCAATCGCTTCAACAGCCTATGATGGAGATAATATCACAGCGCAGTTTCAACCATCTGCTGGTAATAATTTAACTACAGGATATGGTACAGTAAAGATCTCAAATCTTCCCACTGTAAATAACTTAAAGGTTAGGATAATTTTTAATGATGGTGCTAATGAGTTGTGGGTAATAGATAAATTCACTTTAAAAGGAAGACAACCATCATTGATTGGAACCTATAATGTTTCCGCACCATCGGGTACTTCGCAAGCTGTATCTGGATTAACCAATAATACCAATTACTATTATAGAGTTCGTTCTGCGGGTAATAATTCCACATCACTTAACTCTAATACAATTTCGGTTAGAACATTAGATGGTTTTGCAACTTTAAGTAATCCAACAGCAAGCAATATAACAAATACAAGTGCAGTTATTGGTGCAACCATTACTTCTGCAGGTGCTGCAAACGGAATCACAGAAAGAGGAACAGTTTATAAAACATCAACTGGAGTTTTATTAACTGACAATAATTTAGCTGAAGGTGATACTTCAGTTGGAACTTTCTCTCATGAAAGAAACGGTTTGTCTGCTCAGACTAGATATTACTTTGCAGGATATGCGGTAAATAGCTATGGAACAGGTAAATCAACCGAATCAAGTTTCATAACGCTTTCAAATCCACCTTCAAGTGCAATTGGATCATTGAGTGCTAGTTACTACTCAGGTGATCAAATAAGTTTATCATGGACACCAGCCAGCTTCCCAGCCACTGGTGCGACTTCCAAAGGATATGTGGTTGTTCGGGCCGAATATCCAAATACACCTGTATTGGTAAACACCAATGGTCAACAACCATCTGCAGGAACCAATTCTACAATTGTTAACGCTTCAGTATCTGCAACAGATACTGCGATTTTAGCCGGAGGATTAAATGGCAATACACGATATAATTTTGTATTGATACCATTTACTTGGAATGGCACTGATCCGGCTACATACAATTACTACACAGCAGATGCACCGATGGCGGATGCAACTACATTACCTCCTGTAACTGCTGAAGTTGCAACCAATTTTAATGCCACATCCATCACTTGTAATGGAATGACAATTGCATGGACTGCAGGTAACAATGCTGATGGTAGCTTAGTGCTTCAAACAAGTGGCAATACAACATTCAATCAAACTCCAGCGCCAGGTACTGCATATATTGCTGGTGAAATGCTGGGCAATGCCAAAGTAGTATATGCAGGAAGCAGCAACAGCATTTCAATATCAGGCTTAACTGATACTACAAGATATAACTATAAAGTTTATAGTTACAACAGCACAACTTTTGGACCGAGCTATTTAACGTCAATGACATTGAACGGAACTGCCAACACGAATGCAGTTGCTCCTTCTGTTGCATTGTCAGCTACAAATATTACAAGTTCACAGTTTACAGCTAATTGGAACGGCGTGAACTGTGCAAATAGCTATGAATTAAATGTTTCTTATTTAATTCTAAATTCAGGTCTTGCAGCGTGGACATTCCCTGTTAGTGGTTCAACCACCACAACAGACACAAGTTCAAGTCTTACAAATTCTTTAAACTTGAATAAAAATCTTTCTTTGTTTTCTTCTACCAACACTTCATCATTATTTTCATCTGCCTCAGGCGCTAGCTCGCAGGCGGCAATATTCTCAGGAAGTGGTACCTCAGTTTGGAATGTTGGAAGGTATTGGCAAGTTTTAGTAAACACAACTGGTTACACCCAGTTGAAAATTTCCTCAGCCCAATATTCATCAGCTTCAGGACCTAAAGATTTTAAGATGCAATATAAATTAGGTTCATTAGGAGACTGGACAAACGTTACAGGTGCTGATAGTATAAAAGTTGCTACTAACTGGACTTCAGGGCTTGTTTCAAATCTTTCCTTACCAGTAGCTTGTGAAAATAAGGATTCAGTTTATATCCGCTGGATTCAAACAACAATGGTTAGTGCTTCTGGAGGCGTTGTTGCAAGTGGAGGTGCGAGCAGGATTGATAACATTTATATTAATGGAAGAACTACAAGGTCAGTTGTTCAAAACACACCAATTGTATACAATGGAACAAGTGCTACAGTTACAGGCTTAGCTCCGACTACAACTTATTATTACTCGGTAAAATCAACTAGCAATAATTCGGCTTCTGTTTCTAATACAATTCAACTTATTACATTAATCGACCACACCATTGCAGATTACAGAACAAAAAGCATTGGTAATATGTCGGATTCAAGTATATGGGAATATAGGGTAGACTCTGTTAATTATTTGCCTGCTCCTGCGGCGCCTACTTCTAACAATAATATTTTGATTCGTTCTAACGATTCAGTTTATGTAGACACTGATTTTACAGTAGGGGCAGGAAAATCTTTGATAGATAGCGGTAAAATCGAAACAAACACTCGTGTTATTTCCGGTTCAGGAACATTTACACTTGCTCCAGGAGGTACGTTATTTACTGGACATCAATATGGAATCAATAATGGAAGTATTATCACTACAACCAAAAATTTCAGTGATTCGGCAAACTACGTTTTCAATGGCACAATACCTCAAGTTTCTACAACTCTAATTCCGGCAATATTAAAGGGATCCCTTATAATTTCTAATCCAGAGGGTGTAAACTTGAGTAGTTCAAGAACAATAAATACTCCCGGATCATTGGTTGTAACTGAAAATGGCAAGCTTTCTTTTGGTGACGGCTCTTATAGCACAAGTGTTAGTGGTACAGGTAATTTTGTGGTAAAATCAGGAGCTACTTTGGTTATCACCAGCAGCAATGGTATTTCTACACCTGGAGTTGACACAACGGGTTGTATCAGATTAACTGGAAACAGAACATTTGAAAATGGAGTGAGTTATAATTTCACAAAAAATCAAGCCTCATTCAAGACTAAAATCGGAACATCTTTTGGTACTGAAATCACCGGAAGTATAAAAAAACTTACCATCAATAATCCATATGGAGTTCAACTTGGCAACAGTAATGTTTCTGTAAGTGATTCATTGATTCTAGTTTCTGGTCATTTAACTACCGGAGACTATAAAGTATCCATGATGTCTGGTTCAGGAATTTCGAGGACATCATCTGCTTGGGTTATTGGAAATCTTGAAAAACAAGTTTCTACTGGTGCAACAGTGGTTAATTATGAATTGGGTGCCGATTCAATCAATTATTCTCCAATTACTTTGACGTTCGGAAATGTCACAAATGCAGGAACTGTTACTGCCAATGCTAAATCAGGCGCACATCCTAATATTGGAACTTCTGCATTAAACAGTATAAGAGGATTAAATTTCTTTACTTCTTTGACTTCAAATGGAGTTGTTTATGATCATTACTCAATTAAGGTTCAGTATTCAAATCCTTACAATCTATTAGGTGGTGCGACTCCGACAACACTTATTTGTGGTAAATACAATAGCGGATGGACTTATCCAACTGTAGGTGTATTGGATTCAACATCTAGCGAGGCATTAAACATCACTTCATTTGGAGACATCAGCTTTGCAGAATTTGGTACAATTTCATTGCGGACGAAACTATTCCTTGAGGGTTTCTACTTAGGTTCTGGTGCTATGTCTACTCCATTATATGAATTAGGAAACAATGCAGACGTAACTGCATCTGACAGTATTACTATGAGTTTGTGGAGTGCATCAAATCTTTCTAATGCTGTTGCTGATTTCACAGGCACTGGTATATTACATAACAATGGATTTGTTTCTGTAAATGTTCCAAGATTTACATTTGGAAATAGTTATTACGTATCTGTTAAACACAGAAATAGTATTGAAACCTGGAGTTCTAACCCTGTATTAATTTCCGATTTAACCACCTACGATTTCACTACTGGTTTGGATAAGGCATATGGGGATGGAATCAATGCTCCGATGAAGAACATGGGAGGCGGAGTGTATGCGTTGTATTCAGGAAACGTTGATCAGGATGCTACGATAGATATCAATGACATGTCCAATACGGAGAACGATGCGTTTAACTTTGCTTTTGGCTATAATGCTACCGATTGCAATGGAGATGGTGCTAGTGATGCGTTGGATATGCAGTTGATAGAGAACAATGCGATGTTACAGATATATACAGCACGTCCGTAATAAAAAAAGTGTTTAATAAAGAAAAAGTTATTTAAAAATAAAACAAGCCATGATGAAACAATCAACCAACCTCGGAAGACTACTACTAGTTAGTATGTGGGTAATGCTAAGCCTGATAGCAAGGTCCCAGACTCCGACATACGAGATGTATGTAACGAATCAGACGCAGGTATCGAGTAAAGTGTATCAGTTTGACGTGTACTTGCTAAGAACAGGTGCAGCATCACAACTGGAACTTGCCTCATTGCAGTTTGGTTTAGGATTTGATACTATGATAGTGAATGGAGGATCGGTAAGTTTTACGTTAGTGTCAGGATCATCGCAGTTGGGTGCGAATCAGGTACCTACGAGTTTAGGAGTTGGGACATCAAGTCAGTCTTATACGGTTAATGGGGTTACGTATCGTTTCATGAATCAGGCTACACGTTCATTGCCTGGATCAGGGAATGGGACAATGATAAGTGGCACCAAGACAGGTTGTACGTCACCTGGTACTCGTGTAGGTACATATCGTTTGACGAATACGGTTGATTTCAGGAATTCATCATCCAGCAAGCATATATTCAACGTTAGTGCGGGATCAGGCAGAACGAACACGGCGATAAACGCATATGTAGGAGGCTTGAATACTCTTTTGACTGGTACACCGATGGGATATACTACATCAGGTACCTGCGATCAGAATGTGGTATTTAATCCATGTAATGTGAGTGCGACTGCTGGAAGTATCGTGAGTGCATGTCCTGGATTGTTTAATGGTTCAGCAATTATTACGTTATCTGGAGTAGGATCGTCATCAACAGGTAAATATTTCTTGAATGGGGATACGGTTGGATTTACGTATAGCGGCAATCCATTTACGATCAGTGGCTTGGATACTGGATCATATAGTGTAAGTGTATCATCAGGAACTGGTCCATGTCCTTCGAGTGTATCGTTTAGTGTTAATGCGGCAGTATTGTCATCAGAGTTTAGCGCTGCATCATGTGACAGTTATGTATGGGAAGGAACGACGTACACAGCGTCAGGAGTGTATACCCAGACGTTTGCTTCAGTAAACAATTGCGATAGTGTTGTAACGGCAAATATCACCATTAACGAAAGCAAAACGAGCAGCTATGACACGACAGTGTGCGGCAGTTATACGTTGCCATGGGATGACGAGGTGCTTGAGTCTGGAGAGTACGTACATACTTATACTACGGTAGATGGTTGCGACAGTGTGGTGACTGTAAATGTTACAGTAAACACAGTACCTGTTGCGAGTATATCTACAGCTAACGATGCGACTGAGTTGACATGTGCGGTATCATCTATTTCCGCTACAGCATCCGGAGCAGGAGTTGGAGGAAGTTATTTGTGGTCAACAGGAGTAACAACTGCGACCACATCTCTTACAAGTGCGGGAACCTATACTGTAACGGCGACTACTGCAGATGGTTGCAGTAATGAAGCAAGTGTGATAATTACGTTGGGAGGTCAAATACCTGCGGCTCCTGGAACTATTACAGCTAGTGTTAATCCGATATGCGGAACAGGAACATCAACATTGTCTGTAACTGCATTAGCAGGAACGACGATAGCATGGTATAGTGTTTCTGAAGGAGGATCGCCGATAAAGACTGGAACAGCGACTGGTGTGAATACTTTCACAACACCTGCAATAACAAGTACTACAACATATTATGCTGAGACGAAGAACTTGACAGGAGGTTGTCAATCAGACACGAGAACAGCGATAGTAGTGGTGTATGGTGCGTTGCCATCGGTACCTAGCGTAACGAATGCTACAGCATGTTTAACAAATAGCTTACAATTACTTGCTACACCGTCAAATGCGGGAACACAAGCGATAGATTGGTATTCTGCGGCTACAGCTGGAACATTGTTAAAGAGAGGATCTACAACATTGGATACTACATCAACAACGACAGGTGTTACCAAGTTGTTCTATGCGGGATCAAGGAATACATCTACAGGTTGTGTGTCATCAACACGTGCTGTTGTATCAGGAACATGGCAGTCAATACCAGCTAGTCCAACAGCTGGTCCTGTGATCACAGCGGTAAACATCAATAATTGCGGAGCGAAGGTATATCGTTATGCGGCGCCTGCATTACCTACAACAAGTGCTGCGACCGTTTCATCGGTAACAGGCTGGGAGTGGTCATTTGTAGGAAGTTTGTCGGGGAATCCGTTTGATGGAGATACCACGAAAGCGGTGATTGATTCAGGGGATGTGAATTCAAGAGTAATCTTGGTAAGATATAAGAATAATGTTACAGCGTCAACAGGCGACAGTGTGAGAGTAGCGTATGTATCAGGATGTGGTAATAGTGTAGCGAAATCAACCAAGTTGACGAATGTGGTTACAACGATACCAGCGGTGGCGACAGCTCCAATAATAACACCTGTAAGTATTAGCAATTGCGGAGCGAAGGTATATCGTTATATAGCACCTGCATTGCCTTCGGCTTCATTGTCAACGGCTACAGTAGCTACTGCAACAGGTTGGGAGTGGTCATTTGTAGGAAGTTTGTCAGGAAATCCATTTGTAGACACTACGGATGCGGTGGTTGATTCAGGGGATGTGAATTCAAGAGTAATCTTGGTAAGATATAAGAATAATGTTACAGCGTCAACAGGCGACAGTGTGAGAGTAGCGTATGTATCAGGATGTGGCAAAAGCGTACCTAAGTCAACTAAGTTGTCGAATGTAGCTACTACGTTACCGTCAGTTCCTGCTACGTTGATAATAACGCCGGTAAGTATTAATAATTGTGGAGCGAAAGTATATCGTTATATAGCACCTGTATTACCTTCATCAACGGTAGCTACATCAGCAGCTGCGACAGGTTGGGTATGGTCATTTAAAGGAAGTTTATCTGGCACGAATCCATTCCCTGGCGGAGATACTACGAATGCAGTAGTGGATTCAGGAGATGTAAATTCAAGAGTGATTGTGGTGAGATTTAAGGTGAATACGGCTGCTGCAACAGGAGATAGCGTGTTGGTATCGTATACATCAGTATGTGGTAACAGTGTAGCGAAGGCAGCTAAGTTGTCGAATGTATTGACTACATTACCAGCAGTACCTGCTACGTTGGTAATAACGCCAGTAAGGATCAATAACTGCGGAGCGAAGGTATATCGTTATACAGCGCCATTATTACCTGCAGCTACGGCGGCTACAGCTACGTCAGCAACAGCAAGAGGATGGGTATGGTCATTCAAAGGAAGTTTATCTGGCACGAATCCATTCCCTGGCGGAGATACTACGAATGCTGTAGTGGATTCAGGAGATGTAAATTCAAGAGTGATTGTGGTAAGATATAAGGTGAATACAGCTTCTGTGACTGGTGATAGCGTTAAGGTATCGTTTACATCAGTATGCGGCAATAGTGCAGCGAAAGCAGCTAAGTTGTCGAATGTATTGACTACGTTACCGGCAGTACCTGCTACGTTGGTAATAACGCCAGTAAGGATCAATAACTGCGGAGCGAAAGTATATCGTTATACAGCGCCAGTGTTACCTGCTGCTACATTAAGCACAGCAACAGCAGCAACAGCAACAGGATGGGTATGGTCATTCAAGGGAAGCTTGTCAGGCAATCCATTTGTAGACACTACGAATGCTGTAGTGGATTCAGGGGATGTAAATTCAAGAGTGATTGTGGTAAGATATAAGGTGAATACGGCTGCTGTGACTGGTGATAGCGTTAAGGTATCGTTTACATCAGTATGTGGCAATAGTGCAGCGAAAGCAGCTAAGTTGTCGAATGTATTGACTACGTTACCTGCGGCACCTGCAAGTATAACAATAGCATTGGTGAGTGATGTGTGTGGAGCGAGAGTATATCGTTATACAGCACCTGCATTACCAGCAGCTACGTTAAGTACAGCAACAGCAGCAAGTGCAACAGGTTATGAGTGGTCATTTAAGGGAACATTATGGAATACAGCAGCAATAGATTCTGGAGATTTAAATTCAAGAATCATTAAGGTTGTGTACACGATGAACTCACAAGCAGGATCTACAGATAGTGTTAAGTTGCGTTATACTTCAAGTTGTGGAAATAGTTTGTATAAGGGAGCTAAGCTGACAAACGTTGCGAAAGTATGTTTACCTACATCAAGAGAGTTACCAGTATCGAAGGCTGGTCCAGTAGTTGCACCAAAAGTGTCTGAAGCTATGAGTGTGAGAGTGTTTCCGAATCCGACGACGAGCAACTTCAATATGCAGGTAATAACTGCAGAGAATGAGCAGATAGGAGTAAGGGTAATGGATGCACAGGGAAGAGTGTTGAGGACATTGAGGGTGGAAGCGAATGAGACGGTGAACATCGGATCAGAGTTGAAGCCTGGATCCTACTTCATAGAAGTAAGACAAGGGAAGAATGTGAAGACAACCAGGGTGTTGAAGTTCTAAACCAACTCAACCTCAAGGGTTAACATAAACGGCGGTCTGCTCATC